>NZ_JBFTIZ010000053.1:0-16951 GCF_056395165.1 Pedobacter sp. 10L46_2 | reverse complement strand
TTACAGCACGGTTCAATTGTTTGTTCTTAATTACACTAACAATGCCATAAATCATGTAACCAATCAGGATTAAAAATAGTAGAGCGTATCCCATATCTCTAATATACCAGTTTTAAAGTAATTTTCTAGCGACGGTAAGATTTGCGGCAATTAGCTTAGTCAATCACCGCGAAATATGCGGCTAATAACTTTTGTTAAGAAGATTAATAATTTGGTACATTAGTATTATGCCATTTAGAAAAACGCTCCTCTACTTTGCATTCTGCAGCATTTTTTTGGCAGGATGTATCAAGCCCATCCCTGTTTCTTTAGAAGGAAAACAATTCCGTTTGATTAGGCTTGCCATCGGCAATGATGAATATATGGAAACGATTTGCCAATTTAGTGCAGATAAAGTTGAAATCTATGAATTTAAGGATTCAAAGAAATGGACCGCCAATGTTATTACCGGAGGTTATTCTGCTAACAATAAGCATCTGAAATTACCCTTTGGAGAATTTGAAACAGTGCGCGCAAAAGATGGATACTACCTGTATGCTGAAGGCGCGTTAAAATACAAGTTAGTGGCTAACGGCAATATGCTGTAGCACTAACCACCGGACATAGAACCTGTTTTTACATCCCCATCAGGAGAATAGTTTGCCATGATGACGCCCGTAGAAGACACAATAGCATCTGCAAGCTTCCACTGCTCTGGCTGCGTACCCTCTTCAAAAAGCCGCTGACCGCTACCTAAGGTAACAGGAAATGTCCAGGTATGCAGCACATCAATCAGATGGTGTTCAAATAAAGTCTGACACAGGCCGGCACTTCCATAAATCAGCAAATCAGGGCCATCTGATGCTTTGAGTTTTTCCAGTTCCTGTACTACATTACCTGTAATAAGAGAAGTGTTTACCCAGGAGGTGTCCACTTTAGTGGTAGCCACTACATATTTCTCAACCTTGTTAAACGTTTCAGAAGTAGGATCATTTTGTTGATGTGGCCAAAACGCAGCAAAAATTTCATATGTACGTCTTCCCAATAGCAAATCATAAGGCTCAGCGGTGATTTTAGCCATTGACTGGTTCATAATATCATCCCAGTGAGGGAATGACCATCCTCCCCATTTAAAGTTATTCTTAGGATCTTCATCCCTACTTCCTGGTGATTGGATCACCCCGTCCATTGTTAAAAACAGACAAGCAATTATTTTCCTCATGGTATCCACATTTGATTAAAACAAAGTTAACGCGAATAGTCATTGCCAATAAGGGACGATAAGGACAAAATACAGGGGTGTTTGTGACAATTTACTTTTGGACATCAAGTTTTACAGGCCCCAGTAGACCCGATACACGTAAAGCCGAACCTTTGCCCGGCCCTGCTATAGTCCACGTTTTACGCTTGTCTTCAGGTTGCCCTGCATCAAAAGCCAGACGATTGAACCAGGTGCTCGTTACCTGCACACTCAGCGTATTTTGTCCCTGTTTAATGAAATCCTTTAAATTGATTCGATACGGTGCGGCCCATAATTTGCCAACTTCTTTACCATTTAAGCTTACAACCGCAGCCATATCAACTTTCCCTAAATCGAGGACATACTCCAGGTCAGGTGCTGTTTTATCTATATTGAATGTGGTTGTATAGGTTGCTGTTCCCGAAAATGCTTTTCCTTCTGCTGAAATATCAAGGTCCTTCCAAGGCTTTAGTTCAGTTATCTCAAGCGCTTCAGGAGCACCCCATCCTGTAGGGAAGGCGAGCTTCCATAATCCTGAGATCGGCAGGGTAGCCACTGCTTCGGTTGCTTTAAATTTAACTGCGACTCCTGTGCTTTCTTTTTTCCTGAAAACCACAAAGCATGAACCTCCCTGTGCCAGATTAAGTTTAACAGTTGTGCGATCAGCATTAGGCTGGCTTTCGGCAGGTTTGGAAGTGCCGGTAACCGGATCCCACAGTTCTACCTCTCCTTTTGCCCGGAAACTCAATTCACCACTAAATCCCTTGCCTTTTGGCGCAGTCACGAAATACCAGTCTGCCCCCTCGATACTCCGGTGTGCCCATAAGGCATCCCCTCCGGTTACATCGGGTGCGATCTTTAATGTGATCAATGCCTGATCGATCGTCATGTCTGAAATAACATGTCCCTTACCAACCTTTCTTAAACCTTTGCCAGCTCCACCCCACAGATCCTTTACCGCAGCATTAAAACGTTGTTTTGCTGCATCCCCACSGGTTAGTGTAGCAAGTCCTTCAGGTGCATTACCCACAACCGTTGCGCCATTACGTACAAGCGACTGTATTTTTTCCAGTGTTTGAGGCAACATACGTGGCGCATCCGGCAACCACAATACCCGGTAGCGAATGCCTTCCGGAGTTACTACCATCCCATTTTCTACTTTCAGTCGGTTCAACAACACATCGGGGTTACAATAATCGTATTTGTATCCTTCCGGGAAAGCCGCATTCTGATCCGGTTTATGATTGGTTTCATCTCCAAGATACCACAGCACATCAGACACTGGCTTGCCTCTTTCGAGCATATATGTGCACCTCGATAAGTAATCTGTGAAATCAGGCATATATTGCCACCAGGTTTGTCCCCTTAAGAATGGCGTACCAATTCCTGCTCCAAATGAACTGCCAGGAGCCAGAAAAGGAGTTTGTGGGTTATGTGTGTAAGTATGAAATACATAATGGCTAACCCCTTGCACACTGTTTATGTTGGCGACCTCTTTGAGCATATCCAGATGTTCGTCCCAGCTGAGTGATATGTTTGTAAACGACTCTGCCGCTACACGTGGTTTCCCATACATCCTTGCCGCAGAAGCCGTTGGCTTGATTGGCTTGAAGTTGATAGAGCCGACAAATCCATCGCTCATGGGTTGCCAGAACTCGCACATAGGTACATCTGCAAATTTGAAATACTCCATGATATCGGCAGGTACTACATCTCCGGGGCCGGTTTCGTAGGTTACGGATAATCCATTTTCTTTTGCCAGCGAGGACATGCGACCATAATAATTATTGGTTAACAGGTCATTAAGGGTTTTGCGCCAGTCGGTCAAAAAGCGTGCAGTGGTTTCATGATCTTTAATCACATAGCCAAATAAAGCAGGCAGCCATTTGCGAAGCTGATAACTGGAAACACGTTTAAATTCGGGTTCCATATCCTGGGTCCAGCTCTGAGTATGACATTCCCAGCTATCGATGAGCATACCATTTAGCAGCCCTCCGGCGAGTGGTCCATTTGCGCCCGAAAGTCGGCCTATGTAACCTGCAAAATGTGCATCAGCGCCTGATTTGGAAAACTTGTTTGCTTCCCATCCGGTTCCTTCGGCAGGTGCCGGTCCATTTCTCTTTCCGGAATTAACATGACCCAGGCGCAGGATTGTCCAATTGCCTTTGGGTGCCTGCCAGTTTAAGTTTCCGTCGGCAGCCATCTTATCCGAAATATCAAGGATCTGATCGGGCTTAACAAATGCTTCTGGTGATTGTTTAGGGTTCTGACCAGCACGGTCAAGGCTCCTTAATGTCCAGGCGGCTTCCGATTCCCAGCTGTTTTTGCGTGCGGCAGAAAACAGACGAAGGGAACTAAGCGCCATGTCGTATTTATTGGAAATAGAAATGCGGTATTTTTTTACGCCGGCAAGTTCTGAGCAAGCGAAGGTAATTGGGCGGTCGTCCTGCCAGTTTGCCTGTGGCATTTCTGCACGCAGGATGTCTTTTATTTTACCGTCGGCCAAAATTCCCTGTATCGCTATTGCTACCCCCGGCTCGTAAGATTGACCATGATTAAAGGCCTGAACACATGAAAATTCTACACTGCGAAGTGCAGTGGCATCTGGAAATTCGACCTCTACCCAATAAGGTTTGGCAGGTGCTGCCGGTGCCAGGCGGATAGGATCTTTGGCTTCTCCCGCAAAATAGGGTTCCCATTTAAAGCTGGTATTGCTGTTAACAGATTGAGGTATAAGTGGCTTTCCGGTATCTCCAACAGGTGTTGGGAAAGCAAGTACGGTAATGTCTTTATAATCTCTCCACTCCTCGGTACTTGGCTCTGGTATTGGCAATACCTGATTGATGGTTTTGCCGCCAACTACATCAGTTCGGTTCCAGATCAGGTTCCGCATTGCATTGGCAGGTGTAATCCATGGACCTCCGGAAGTGGCCCATCCCGGACAGTTGTTCATAGAAAACCTGAGTCCCAAACGGCGGCATTCCTGAGCGGTATGCTTTACTGCATCGTCCCAATGGGCACTAAGACTGGTAATTTGTGGGCTAACGCCTGGCCATTGACCACCAAACTGCCCGTGAAATAACTGGATCCCGGAAATACCGGACCTTGCTATTGCTTCCAGATCCCTGGTGATTCCTTCTTTTGATACGTTACCGCCAATGTAATGGAACCAGGTTTCTGGGTAGTAAACTTTTGAGGGTTTGAGAAAAGAGGACTCATCTTGCTTGCCAAATGGACGGTTGATCTCTTGTTGTGAAGGCACGAAGGGCACCTTTGCCAATTGAGCGGTTGCAGAAATTGAATAAGTAATGGAAAGAAGGATTCCTAGAATATATTTCACGTTTTGTGTGGTCAGGATTGGTCTGTTATACATTTGGTTTAAATCAAAACCAAGTTAGGGAACATTTACCTGATAACCATCATGCACTGTCGGTAAGCGTAATAAAGCAGGGTGAAGCCTATTTTAGGCTACACCCTGCTTTATACTTCACTTTACAGGCACAAGCAGCAACGCATCTGCTACTACAGCGCCTTCTGATCCTTTTGCTGAGATCTCTACATAGGCCTTATTACCAGAGCTTAAGGAGTATGTACCTAAACTAACCCATTCACCTGAGGTTTGGCCCACTACTTTAACCTCTGCATCTTTTATCAAAACCTCCTTGGTGCTAGTGCCATCATGAACGTTGATGACAGTAACCGCAGCAGCATTTTTTAATTTCGGATAATAAGTATACAGTTCGTACTTTCCTTTTTTAGAAATCTCTGGCTTGTATCTGATTGATTTTGGACTTGAAGAAGTAGAGTCTGCAAGAAAATAATCAGGTCCATAACCACCGTGCGTATTAACAGTCCAGTCTCCTTTTTTCACGACTTTGCTTGCGTCACTGTTGTCTACCAGAATTTCAGGTGCACTGCCATCTTCCAGTGGATTTCTTTTTAGCTGAGCCTGGATCTGTGAAACATCTACTTTCTGTACGGTCTGCTTATTGTCTATAGCTTTTGCCGCAGCTACCGCAGCAGATTGTCCAAGTACCATAAACACAGGCTCCATGCGGATAGAACCGTAGGCAATATGACTTGCAGAAAGGCAAACCGGAATCAGAAGGTTGCCCACTTCGCTTTCTTTAGGGATAATTGCACGGTAAGAAATTGGATAGGGTCCGAAGCCGTGCTCTTCCACATTGCCTTCGTTTTTTACCATGCCGTTGATTACCTGTCTGTCGCAATTGTGAGAGTCCATGCCATAAGCAGCCATTCCTACCCCATCTTTAACAATTTCCTTTCCCTGACAATGGTGCTGGGTCATGACCAACTCTCCGACCATCCTTCTGGCTTCTCTGATGTAAAGCTGGTGCGACCAGTTTCCCATATCAGTATACTCATCTTTAGGATATCCCCATAGGTTAAGCTCAGTCCTGATGTGTTCAGGAACACGGGGATCATTACCTACAAAATAGAGCAGGCCTTTGGTATAATCAACGTGCGCCTTCCATATTTCGGCCCTTTTCTGATAGTCCGCATCTGGATATTCCCAGTTCATACCTATCATATCAGTAGAGAAACCATTTCTGTTGTTGATATCGGTTTTTTCATTGGGCATGCCACTCCAGATAAAGCCATCTTGCAGGGATTTCCATGGTCGTTTTTCCATTTGCCTGATCAGCAATTCGTATTTCTCTGGCTGATAGTTTTCCGGTTTGGTAATTGGAATCTGGTTATCCTTATTTTTAGTTAAGCAGATTCTAAAGTTATAAGCCTGAACTTTTTTATCTCCTGTTCCATCTTTTTCAAGCACACCCGGATTAATTCCCCAAACCAATCCGCTTGAAGCATCACCCGGAGTTTTGTAGGGATCTATCCCATCCAGCATCTGATGTCCTTTCATGAACTGAACGCCATTAAAGGTTTCTTTGTACAAATCATTTGCTTCTCTCCCCACCGTATAGGACACACCTGCCTTTGCCATCAAATCACCTTCATAAGAACAATCGATAAACATTTTGGCTTTAACCTTATTGTCTGGCGCTGTTTTGGTTGAACTCTCGAGCGTGATTTCGCTGATGATGTTTCCGGTTTTGGCAACCGTTGTCAGGCGATTTTGGTATAGCACCTCAACTTTGGCTCTTTTAATATAATCTTGAAACAGGTTTTCGGCAACATGAGGTTCAAATACCCATTGTTCAAATTTACCATAGTGCTGCCCTATTCTCCTATAGAAATCGAGCGCTAAGCCGCTGATGGCATATTTATTACCGATATCAGTAAGGCCAAGGCCACCGGAGCTCATCCCGCCCAGGTGTTTTCCGGGCTCTATTAAAAGTACCGTTTTGCCAAGCTTTGCGGCTGTATAAGCAGCAATTACACCAGAGGACGTTCCTCCATAGATACAGATGTCATAATCTGTTTTTGCAGGTTGCTGCGCTAGTGCAGGCTTCAGCGAGGCGACGGTCAGGACGGGTATCAGCAGGTAAAGAAAAAGATTTTTCATAACTAGTAATTAGGGTTTTGAATTAATTTAGAATTGGTAACCACCTCTATATTAGGGATTGGCCATAGGTAATCTCTATTTTTATTGAAGGTGCGTATTTCTATTACCCTCAAATCGGCACGGTTAGGTACATTTGTGTAATCTGCTAAACCATTCTCATCTATTTGTGGCGCCGCTGCAACCAGACCTCTTTGCACCCTTCCGTAGAAGTTTCCGGTCATGGCTTTCTCAGCGATATTCCATCTGCGCAGGTCAGTTTGTCTGAAACCTTCCATTGCTAACTCATAAAGTCGTTCTTTGTGCACCAGACTGCGAAACTCGGTTTGTGATTTACCCGATGCAATGGCTGGCATGTTTACACTAGGGCGTTGTCTTACCAGATTAATGGCGTCATAAGCAGATTGATCTAACTGATTGAGCTCGTTTTTAGCTTCGGCATAAATCAACAGGATTTCGGCATAGCGTATCTGGATTACGTTGAGTTCTGAATTTGAACGATCTGGTTTATCAGCCAGGTCTACATATTTTCGCCAGCAATAGCCGGTAAAGGTTGCGAAGGCATTGATGGCTTCCTGATTATCGACCCGTGTTGCTGGTGTGGTATCGTAATTCCAGCATTTTAAACTGTCTCTATGCGTTTCGAATTGGTAATTGAAATATATTGATCCGGGCAATGCGATGGTAAAACCAAGTCTGGGATCGCGGTTCTTGTACGGAACCTTAGGATCAAAAAGTGGTGATTCATCAATATTCAATCCATCGGTACATGGATACGCATCTACCAGGGATTGTGAGGGTACTTTGTTTGAGAAACCTTGTCCATTCCTGGACAGAAGTGCAGTTGGAGTAGCATGAGTTTTGGTCTTTGACGCACGAAGGTATTGAAATGCCCAGATGATCTCGTTGGAATTTTGTCCCGCATAACTAAACAAAGCCCCAAAATCGTTGTGCAGTGTATAGGTCTTTAGGTCCATTACCGCTTTGGCAGCGTCGGCAGCATCCTGCCATTTGCTATTATTTAGTGCAGTTCGGGCTTTAATGGATAGTGCTGCCCCTTTTGTAGCACGACCAACATCGGCGCCTGTATAACTATTTGGCAAATCCAGGGCGGCTTCGGTCAGCTCTTTGATAATAAAATCTGCCAGTTCAGCTTTAGCCGTTTTTGGGATCTGGGATTCTTCGAGGGTTAACATTTTAGTAACCAATGGTACACCACCAAAGTAATCAATAAGGTACTGATAAGTATACGCGCGGATAAAACGGGCTTCAGCTTTTGACCGGTTAAATATAGCCGGAGTAGTTTTGTCTTTTACTTTATCAAGATTATCCAGAATAAAATTACACTTAGCGATTACTCTATAGGCTTGTTTCCATATTTCTAAGGCATAAGTATTGTTACTGTCCTGGTTACCTTTTCCAATACTCTGTAAGGCACTATTGTTGCGGTCCCAACCGATATCTGTTCCATCATCGATACTGAGGTTAAGTGGCATCCCATCAAGTGGAGCATAAGCTGCATATTTATACAAACCATTAACAGCGAGAATAAGTTCATCCTGGTTGGCGAAAAAAGTTTCATCTGATGGACCTGACAAGGGACTTTTATCCAGGTATCCCTTTTGACATGATGGTGTAACTGTTACCAAAACAACAGCTAACATAATTAGGTATATATTTGTTTTCATCTGTTTCGTATTTAAAATGTAGCTTCTAAACCAAAGCTGTATAGTTTAACCTGGGGATAGACACTTCCTGAACCAATTGGTGCTTCTACATCGTATCCGTTAAGAAAGCGATCGAACGAGGCCACATTTGAACCATTTGCAAATACCCTGAGGCGGTTTATACTCAGTTTTTTGATAACATTAGCTGGCAGGGTGTAACCGATCTGGATATTTTTTACACGTAAATAAGACGCATCCCTCATCCAGAAACTGGAAGCCTGCTCATTGTTCGATTCACCAAAAGCGAGTCTTGGATATTTAGCGCCTGGGTTCTCCGGCGACCAGCGATCTTTATTTTCCTCTCGAATCGTTCCCCCAAGCGCTCCACCTACATTAAAGGGCAAAACGCCAGGCCCGTTCACATAACCATTGGCTTTACCTACGCCTTGTATCAACATCGAAAAATCGATGCCTTTGTAGGATGCACCAATATTGGAAGCAAAAGTGAATCTGGGAATAACACTACCTATGATGATCTTATCACTTTCGGTAATCAGGCCGTCGCCATTTTGATCTTTATATTTGATGTCACCCGCCTTAACCGTACCGAACTGTTTAGCGTGAGCAGCCACCTCCGCATCAGATGAAAAAAAACCTTGTGCTTCGTAGCCAAAAAGTGAACCAATTGAATAACCTTCTCGATTTACCTGGAGCCTGGCAGCCTGATTGATGCCTTTCATATCGATCACGGTATTTTTCACATCAGACAGATTAAAACTCACATTATAGTTGAAATCTTTGACGTTCCCCTTGTAGTTTACACCCAACTCCCAGCCTTTGTTATCAACAATTCCTGCATTTTGAAAAGGAGCATCTAAGCCAATAATCAAGGGAATATCGAGTGACAGGAGAATATCTCTTGTACGCCTTTGGTAATAATCAGCTGTAACGTTCAGTCTGCTAAAAAGGGTCAGATCTATACCAATGTTCTTTTCTTCGGTGGATTCCCAGGAAATATTTTTATTGGCCATGGCATTCAAGGTTGCCGTATTTACGATCTGCTTGCCTAAAGCAGTAGATTCCAATGCCAGTGCGGTGGTGAACGGATAGGTACCAATGAGTTGATTACCAAGCCTACCCCAGGAAAGCCTGAGTTTGGCTTCGTTAATGGTATTCTTTAGTCCGCCGAAGAAGTTCTCTTCCGAAATTCTCCATCCTGCTGACGCAGATGGAAAGAAACCATATTTGTTGCCTGTTGAAAAGCGAGAGGAACCATCATAGCGTGCATTGATCTCGAACAGGTATTTTCCTTTGTAAGTATAATTCAATCTGCTGAATAATGATTGCAGTGCCCATTCTTCGGCAGCTCCGGTTGCGGTTTGATTTAAAGCCGAGCCGCTGTTAAGTACCGGGTATTGGGGAAGTATATAAGTATCGCGGAAACCATTTAGTGATTCGGTATAAAAATCTTCCCGAGACCCACCGACTAAAAATTTCAGGTCGTGATCACCAAAATTCTTGCTTGCTGTGATGGTAGCCCTCATGTTGTTAAAAAATGATTGGTCCTGCTTTTGTGTTAGTGAGGTTAAGGCGGGGGTAAGGAAACTACGTGTGCCATTGGGTAAATATGACTGGATCGCTTTCCTGAAATTTTTGACAGATGAAAGTGCGTATTTTGGTGAATAAGCTGCCTCTGCCTCCAACCACTCTACAGGTTTATAATTTAAAGTGGCATTGATACTACCAAATGGTGCTCTCTGCCTGTTTGTCCCCCCATCTCTGGTTGCCGATATGGGGTTGACACCGTTCCATCCCACTCCCCACTGGCCATTTTCAGTAATGCCAATCTGATTTGCTGGAATTCCGTTCATCCACTGGAATATCTCGCCTGAGGCAGAAGCATTAGGGTCCGAGGTTGCCGCAGGTTCGGTAGTGATAGCATTTACGAATTGAAGATCCACTCTGGCTTTCAGTTTATCAGAAAAAGTGATGTCAGCGTTGTTGCGTATGGTATAACGTTTGAAACCTGAATTTTCAATGATACCTTTCTGATCGAGAAGCCCGAAAGATCCCAATAGCTTTACCTTTTGCGTACCGCCCTGTATGGTTAGAAAATGACTTTGTTGTAATCCGGAACCTGTTAATGTTTCTTTTTGCCAATCCGTATTAGGATATAGATCAGAACTGACACCATTTTGTTCTCTATACTTTTGGATTAGCGCATCTGAATAAAGAGGGGTACGGCCGGTATTAGCATATGCTTCGTTAATTAACAGCATATAATCGAGGGCATTTACCAGCTTCGGCAAATTTGTTGCATCTTGCCAGCCAATATAATTGTTGTAAGAGATGCTGATCTGATCGGCATTTGCCCGCTTGGTTGTGACTAAAACCACTCCATTCGCCGCTCTGGAACCATAAATTGACGATGATGCAGCGTCTTTAAGAATAGAAATGGATTCGATTAAATTGGGATCTATATTATTGATCGAACCTTCGATTCCATCGATCATTACTAGTGGATTGGGATCGCCCATAGTACCTATGCCGCGGACACGAATTTGTCCACCATCGCCACCTGGCCTTCCGGAACTTTGCCTGATGGTAACGCCAGGCGCCATCCCTTGCAGCGCAGCTGAGGTTTGTCCCATCGGACGTGCAGCAAGATCCTTTCCGGTAACCATAGAAACTGCGCCTGTTAAGTTCACTTTTTTCTGTGTTCCATAACCAACCACCACAACTTCTGTCAAATCAGTATCGTCGGTCTGCAGTTTTACATTGATACTGGTCTGATTACCCACAAGAATTTCCTGTGAAGTATAACCAACGTAGGAAAACAGTAAGGTGTTTCCGCTATTAGCTTCAATTGAATAACGCCCATTCTGATCAGTAACAGTTCCGGCATTGGTTTCTTTAATTTTTACGCCTACTCCCGGCATTGCCATTCCCGAAGCATCGGTTACCGTTCCTCCGATTTTTTGACGTGCATTGTTCACCGCGCCCTGGTCTGCTTTATTATCGACAGGAACAGCTGGTGCGACCGCTTTTTGCAGTACAATGTACTTTTCTTTAACTACCCAGCTAAGCCCTTTGCTTTTAAGCGTGGAGTTTAATACTTCTGCCAGTTCGGTCTGATTAAAGTCGACAGTGATTTTTTCGGTATCGTCCAACAGTTTATTACTGTAGAATACGGTTAAACCAGTTTGTTTTTTAATGGTTTTAAATAATGTGGCAATGGTAATGTTCTTGCCTTTGAGGCTGATCTTGCTGATGCCTTGCGTATTTGCACGAACTGGCAATAAAATAAACAAGATCAAAATAACCGGCAAAGATAGCCGGCCTAATCGGGTTAGTTTTTTAAGCATACATTTAAAGTTTATATAAGGTTTGCTCTAAGACGCAGCTTTTACCCGAATGGGTGAATGGTGTTTTAAAAAATATTACCTAAAGGTCAATATTCCATTTTTTAGCTCGGCTTGCATACCTGAAGTAAGTTTCAAATTACTGATTACTACATCCAGGGGCAGGTTTTTGTCAATTTCGCCAGTAAAGGTCTGCTGGGAAACTGCTGGTGTTTGCCAGGCAATTTTTACATCAAACCAGCGATTTAAGACCTGCGAGATCTGGGATAGTGGTTGGTTATGGAAGGAATAAGTACCGTTTCGCCAGGAAAGTACTTCTTGCGCATCAAATGTTTTGACCTCCAGATGCTCTTTTCCGATTACGGCTTCCTCTCCAGGTTTTAATTTAATAACCTGGTTATCTTTTTTAGCCGACACAGCCCCCTCCACTAGCGCTGCAGTGAAATTTTGAGCGGTATATGCATTTACATTAAAAGAAGTTCCATGCACATGCACATCAGCATAAGAAGTATGTACTATAAATTCTTGTTGAGGGTTCTTTGCCACTTCGAAATAGGCCTCTCCGGTTAAATAAACCTCTCTTGTTTGTTTTCCGAACTGGAAAGGGAAACGCAGACTGGATGCAGCGTTCATCCACACTGTGGTACCATCTGACAGTTTAATTTTATAGTCTTTAGTAACCGGAACAAATAGTGTCGCCCATTCCTGACTATCGGCATTACCGGCGTTATAGCTTAGCTCCTTTTGTTTGGTATTGATTTGGGTTTGGCCTAATTTAATCTGCTTATTGTTGGAAAGATCGACCGCTTTTCCCTGATCCGTTTTAAGGTATACTTCTTTAAATGCCTGGTTCTGAAGTGATGTTTGGGTTTGATTGGTGGAGTTAAAATACCATGCAAGTGGAAGGGTAATGGCCAGCATTGCAGCAATACCACTTAAGGCCCATCTGTTTCTGCTGAAAAATGAACCAGGTTGCTGGTGTAGGCTTTCGCTTGTCTTTTCCCAGGCCTGATCAGGATTGAGTCCGGACAGGAATGCTGCTGCTTTGGGGCTTCCCATTTTAGCTTTCAATACCTCCCAGAACTTTCGCACTTCGGCGTGGCTTGCAATGGCATGCTCCGCAACAAGGTTATCCTGTTCACTGATCGTTCCAGCTATCTTTTCAAATAAAAGACCTTGTATATATTCCTCGTTATACTCCATTACTACACATTAGACGCAATTAAGCGATTATCAGGTGAATATTTCATTTAAAATTAATGAGTTTTTTCTGCAGGGCCTTTACAGCCAGTTTTAAATGGGTTTTTATGGAGTTTACAGAGAGGCCCATTTCCTCTGCTGCTTCCTTATATTTTTTATCTTCCAGATATACCAGCTTAAATGCCTTTTGGCGCTGAGTTGGCAGTTGTTCAAATATGAGATCAAACTTTCCCTGGTAATCGTTTTCCTGATTTGTTTCCTGATCCTCTTCTCCCTGCCAGCTTTGTTCTTCTGTATACGCGTTAAGCTTACGCTCAGATACCTTCTTATCTCTGAGAACTGTTAAGCAACGATTGTGAACTGAGCGTAGCAAATAAGCCTTTATTGAGGTATTGATGGACAGGAAAAGCTTTTTCTGCCAGATAGCGATGAAAAGGTTCTGAACCAGGTCCTCGGCCTCCATATCATCCTCCAGCATAAAATATGCTTTAGTGGAAAGAACCTTATAATATTTCTTAAAAATCAGCTCATAAGCGGTGTAATCTCCGCCTTTAAGTTGTTCCAGTAATATTTGGTCTTCATCTTCCATTATGAACTCAGGTAAACTAAAGATATAAGTTCAAATGAATAATATCAAAATTTCACACAAACGTTTGCATAAATTTTCGGTATGCAGAAGCGTTTTTAGTTAATTCTTTGCAAAGAAATTTCAAACAGGGAAATGTTATTTGGAAATTCCCGGACTTAATTTCAACCAAATCAGGGACATTCTGTTGAGACATCTGGCTTTAAAGCCTTTATCAAACGCTTGCGCAGCAGTTGTAACACCTTGACTTACAACATTGCTGGATACTTTATTACTTTTTCATATCAATTCATCCTTAACCAAATTTTATGAAAAAAAGTAATCTTTTATTAGCGTGCGTTTTTTGCAGTATTCTATTCACATTTTCATGTAAGAAGGCAGAACACATCCAATCAGAAGAAAAAAATTTGTCGGTTCATGACTCCACCGCTGAAATTATTACCCAAACCCGAAATGTAAACATCGTTTACTTTGTACCCAGCGACCTGGATACATTGGCCGGCTATCAAAAAAGATTGAGCGACCTGTTATTGTGGACCCAGGAATGGTACAAACAGGAAATGAACCGTAATGGCTATGGTTATAAAACTTTCGGCCTTGCCAATGACGGTTCAGATGGCGTAAAGATCATTACGATAAGAGGTAGCTTACCTAAAAGCGGCTATCCATATTCAGGTGGCTCGGGAGCGGTAGCTAGTGAAGTGAATGCTTACTTTGCTGCTCACCCGGCCGACAATACAAGCGACCATACGCTAATCATTATACCAAGATATTCCATTGGTGCCAATGGCACGCCTAACGGGGGTCCTTTTTATGGTACCGGCAGGTGGTGTTATGCATTGGACTATGAAGAAATGGATATCCAGAATCTTGGCAAAACGGACGCTGTCGGCAATCGATTCAGTGTATGGTTTGGCGGTATGATTCATGAATTAGGCCACGGACTGAACCTGCCACATAACAGGCAAAAGGTTTCGGAAGATGCTACGCTAGGTATGGCTTTAATGTGGGCGGGCAATGGTACCCTAGGTAAAAGCCCTACTTTTTTAACTGCTGTTGATGCGGCGGTTTTAAATACCAATCAGGTATTTAACAACAATAGCAATACATATTATGGCTCAGTAACATCGAGTATCAATAAAATACATGCAAGCTATTCCAGCGCCCAATCTTCGATTATAGTATCAGGTAAATTTACGTCGACCGGCAATGTAACGAGTATTCTCTATTTTAATGATCCTAACGTGAACAACGAGGGTACAGGTGTGAACCACGATTACAACGCCATCGGCTGGGAATCGAAAAAAATAGGTACCGACAGCTTTAGGGTAGTGATGCCTATTGCCGATCTGGTAGAAAAGGCAGATGGGATTCCTTATGAATTAAAAGTTAAACTGGTACACGACAATGGCACTGTTACTCAACAGATCTATAGCTATACATTTGCAGGTGGGATTCCTGTTTTAAATTTCAGTACCAGAAACGAGCTTAGTAAAACAGGCTGGAGCATTGCTTCATTCAGTTCTGAGGAAACAAGCGGTGAGGGTGCCGTAAATGGCAGGGCCAGTACACTGATTGATGGAAGTGGAAGTACTTACTGGCATTCGCGCTGGTCAAGTTCAGCAACCTCCTACCCTCATAATGTGGTGATCAACCTGGGATCTTCTAAAACTGCAAGCGGCCTTAGTTTAACTCAACGTAGTGGTTTGAGCCGTGCGGTTAAGAATTTCGAGGTACTGACCAGCACTGATGGCATTAATTTTACTTCGGTAAACAACTATGTTGCCGCAAACGCAGACGGGCCTCAATACTTTGATTTTGGAAGTGCAAAGACTTTCAAATACATAAAGGTCATCGCCAATTCTGCGCATGACGGATTACAGTTTGCAGCTTTAGCCGAGTTGGGATTGTACTAATTAGGGAAGGTTAGTTAATAGTAACAGGGGGCGTTCATACTTTTTGAACACCCCCTTGTTATTTTAGGCCGCAGACTTACAAGCCTTTAATCCTGTCCTGTTCATCCCAGGCGCCATTACGGTCTCTTAAGCGCTTGTTGTTCTTGGCATTTTTGCTGATCCTATAACTGAAAGAAAATATAACTGTTCTGGTATCCTGCCTGTTTCTAAATATAGCACTGGAACCAGCTACATTATGGATACTGCCTTTGCGTATGGCTGAATAGAATAAATCGCTGCCATTAACCCCTATTGAACCATTACCTGAAAACAGTTGCTTTTTAACTCCTGCTCTAATGCCCGCTAGCCCAAAAGTTGTTACCTGATTGGAATAATTTCGGCCTCCCCAGTCAAAAGCAAGTTCGGCACTCCAGGTTTTGCCTAAAGAAAAGCGGTTATACCAGTTAAACGACTGCATAACCACAGCTGTATCTACAGTAATCCCATTGAACTCGGATTGTAAATGTACCCGCTCAGGATTGACCGTAAAATCGGCATTCCACCATTTGAAAATATCCTGATTATACGAAAGCATTAATCCTGTTATGATAACAGATCCGACGTTTTCTGGTCTCTTGATATATACATCATTAATGGCTTTGATAACAGGGCTGCTGGTATTGGACATAAATGAATAATAAACGTTGGTGGTCAGTTTATCTTTAAATACATGAGTGAGCTGAATATTATTGGTAAACTCGGGACTAAGAAATGGATTACCAGACTCCTGATTATACTTTTGCACTACCATAAGAAAAGGATTCAGCTGATCATAAGCAGGTCTGTTGATGCGTTTTCCATAGCTTAAAAAGAACTGATTCTGGTTTGTAGAATCGGGCTTATAGGAAAGGAAGAATGACGGAAAAGCATTGAAGTAATTCCTTACAAAGGATGAATCGGATTTTTGTATGTTCCCCAGCTGATGCCCTTTGGAACTGGTATGTTCCGTCCTAAGCCCCACCTTAACACCAAGCTTACCAAATTCACGGTACCCCTCGACATATAAGGCATTGATGTTTTCTCGATATAGGAATGCGTTTGTTCTATTGTAATCTGGTTGTTCCAGTTCAGCAGCGCCAGAAAAGTAGTTGGCCTGATTATCTGTTTTTATAAAGCTTGATTTTAGACCCGCACTGAGTTTGTAATTATTTTTTAATGAGAATGAATAATCCGCCCGGGCCGAAAAGATATCTATTGTTCTTGGAAGATCCCCCCTGATGCGCTCTAAGCCCAATGCCTGACCAGAGGCATTGTAACTATTGTTGCCAAAAAGCTGGTTGTTGGTGGAATTGTAGTGTGTGTAATCGACATCCATACTGAGCTCGGTTCCTGTACTATCGAACTGGTGCAGCATATTTAAATTCATCGTACCGTTCCTGAACAGGTTGTTTACGCTATGACTGGAGTTTACCATAGAGTCCAATTCACGATTGCCATTCATCATTAAATTTTTAATCCCTCCATGTTCGTTAAC
>NZ_JBFTIZ010000052.1:0-46201 GCF_056395165.1 Pedobacter sp. 10L46_2 | reverse complement strand
CTTTTATCCTTGCCCATGTGATATCGGTAACTATCTATAAATCTTTTTATACGATCAATCCGGAAGTATATCCAGCGCCGGCTGCCGGAAAATGTCAATTTTTAAATTCACTTTGAGACGCGTTTTCTACAACAGGGTCCCAAACATCTTTTTGGGTAAATACCCACTAGAACTGACAGGCCCAATATGTGAAATGAACTTCACGAATAAAGAACCTCTAGCTAATCATGCTATTCAATTCCCTCAAATGATTACTCAATTCCTCTTCCGAGTCAAACCTGTCCTTAATTTTCCTGGCCGGGTTCCCGCCATAAATACTATACGGCTCCACATCCTTGGTCACTACAGATCCCGCGGCTATAATTGCTCCGTCATTGATCACCACCCCCTGCATTATCGTTGCACCGTAGCCCACCCAAACATCATTGCCAATCCTGGTCACCAGGCCCTTGCCCTTCCAATCGTAGCTTTCTTCACGAATAGACGAGGCAATCCTTATCGGCGTACCTACCTGCTGAAAATGATGGTCATACCGCCCAACAATACCCACCCTGTTTCCAAAGATTACATAATCGCCAATCACACAATCCGTCTCTATTAACGAATCTCTCCCGATGTAAAAATGCTTACCGATCTTAATCTGATTTTTCGCCCACAACCTTACCCTTACACCCGCATGGAAACCCTCTGCAATATCGTACCTGGCCCATTTTATTTTGGCCAGATACAAATCCCTCAAATCCTTTATTAAGCCTACTACACTCATTTGAACACCCTTTGAAAAATTGTTTCAATTTTCGAGATGATTCTCGATACCAATCCCATTTTAAGGATAAACTTATTTTGATAAAATTGATTTACCTGAACTTTATGCGGCAAGGAAAAGCTCATCCGTTCTTCGGTATCCAATGCAGGCAAATACCTTCTGCCGGAACCATTGGTATGCGTAGCGAACTGGTCAAAACCATTGTTAAATACCTTCGAGAAAACCGGATAAATCGTCAACCCGCCCTTCCTGAACTGATGGTAGAACCAACGTATCGCCCAGGAATCGAGGCGACCTTCCATTTGCTCGGCCAGCATCTTGTTCAAATCCGAACCGCCAACAGCAAATTCTCTTTGTGCTCTGGAATCCTTTTTGAAAAGCGCATAGTCTTTAACCGCCCAATCCACATCCGACCAGCGATCTTTCCAGGTAGCCCAGCCCCAGGACCAACCACGCTTTAAGAAATAAGCATCATCATGATCATCCTTAGACTGCCCCAGGTTAAAAGCATAACCCGAAATAGAAAATGCCGCCGGATCCGACTTGTATTTCTCCAGGCAGGTGTTCATGAAGGTAAGAAAATTACTGGTGGTACTCAGGTCATCTTCCAGCACAATAACCGTATCAAATTTCTGAAAAACAGAAGTAACGCCGTCAATGATCGACTTCGCCAGGCCTTTGTTTTTCTCTGCCTCCACTACTGTAATCGCTTTAAATCCGGTTATGGTTTTTATAAAATCTCTAACCTGCTTTACAATCACTTCATCCTTTTCAACTTTGGCAGCATCAGAGAAAATAAAGAGCTCGCTATCCGCTGCGAGTTCGTTTTTTGCAAGCGCTTCAACCGTAGTTTTCAGGGTATCCAGCCGCTTATAGGTAAATAATAAAATTGGAGCTATATTCATTTTTTTAGATAGGGTTTGATTATTTTTTTTGYGGATAAGAATTTTTATTTTCTCAGTCCGATGTTCGAAACATTAATTTGTTTTAATCCTTTTAAAGCAGCCCCTCGGGGATCCTTACCAAGGGAAATCGTATTGCTGTCTAATACCGATTTATTCGACGAAAACCGGCCAACATTTATACATAAACTATTTTTGAATTTATTTGGTCCCGGCCTGTAATCATTTGAAGCCAGCTTCTTTAAATAGGGATACCGCTTTAGAAAAAGTGCCGAATTTGAATTCACATCACTCTTCAGCTTCTTGCTCATCTCTTTTGTACCCATCAGCGCCTTCCATTTCTCATCAGTCCAGGAAGTCATGGAAACCGCCAGCCCGCAGTTCACAAAGTTATTGTCGGCAAATGTATTGTCCCCGCCGCCATTTATATGAACTGCACCAAACTTCTGCTTACCCTGTACAGATCCACAGTTTTTAAAAACATTACTGTCCACCTTAATGCCTCCACTTCCATCGTCTATGTATACCGCGGCAACCATATAGCCTCTGGGGCTCACCAAATTCTCAAAAAGGTTGTTATGGATCCGCGTCCCTGTTGATGAGCGGTCGCGTCCCGTATACACCGCGCCCTGGTCATTTATTTCCTGCACCACATCTTGAATTTTATTGTACGAGATGTCATGATTATTTCCCCAGTACATAATTGCCTGTCCCTGGCTATCATGAATAAAGCAGTTCTTTATGGTATTGCCTACCCCACCCAAAAATATAGCCGGAGAACTCACCCAATTCCTTCTTGCATAATTGTAAATCTCAGTATTATCTATTATGTTCCCTGCCGGCAATAGATTTTGTCTATCACCTCCTGTCATGAAAACACCTCCGGTTCCGGTATTGTAGATTTTGCACGATTTTATGGCAAAAGCCGAGGTCTTATCAAAAGAGATCAGCTCTTCATAACTCTTATACAAAGATTTATCAGCAGTGTTCTTTCCAATCCCGATACCCACCGTACCCAGGTTCATTATCGTACAGTTCTTGATGTTAATGTTTTTGGTGCCCTGCGCATAAATACCCATATCCCTGCCATAACCAATTTCCAATCCGCTTAAGGTTACATTATTTGAATTGATTAAGGAAATGATAGGCGTACTGCACACAGAAACAAAGAGCTCATCTGCCAGATCACCCGAATGGTAAAAAGATAGAATCCCGGTTGTTCTGTCTAAATAATACTCGCCTGAACTGTCCAGTTCTTCCGGGATATTGTAAAAGAAAAACCTCCTGAAAGGCGATGCCTCATCCGTACTTTTTACGCCATAACTCGTAGTAGCATCTAAAGTTATTTCATTTCCATCGATAGATTTAACCGGCACATTATCGTTTGCAAACCCATTGGCCAGAAAACCACTCACCCATACCTGGTCCGATTTCTTCCATTTTGCGGGCCGGTCTCCGCTGTACGCAAACACCGCCCCTGCCTGAGCACCCGTCACACGCTTATCCTTTATTCCCGGATTACTAACCTTTCCAATAGACAAAAAGCCCTTGTTTGGCCACCTGGCCAGCTCCATAGCCTGACCTTTATAAAACAGCTCCAGCGGAGCGGTAACGGCATTTCTATGGCCATGCTGCTGCAACTCACCATAGTCGGCGATGCCTGCTTTCTTCAGGTCAATCTGATAAATGCTTGCAGCAGTTTTCTTCACAGCAGATCTATCAATTTTAACTCCTCCGCTAAGCAGCACCTTTTCGCCTTTATAATTGGCAATGGTAAGCTGCTTCACATTGTCGTTACTGCCAATGTTTATTGTTTTATCCGTAAAATAAGTGCCACCCCTGATCAGGATGGAAACGGATCCACCTTTTACGGAGGCAGCCTTTTGCAATGCGCCATTTAAGCTGCGCAAAGGCTGATCTATGCTTCCGGCCGACTGATCGTTTCCACCAGGAGCAACATAAAAAATCTTATCATTATTTTGAGCGAAAATATTGAATGAACAGAGAAGAAAAAAAACCAATAACCTCATACTTTTCATAATTAATATTTCAAAATGTATCCTATTAACGTAAACTGTTGCGCAGCTTTAGTTCAGGAAAAGCCGGCCAAAATGATCGGTAATTGTCTTGGCCTTTTGTTTTTTAAAATGACTGAATTTTTCCAGATAAGAATGCTCAGCATCTATGCTAAACTTAATCTCGGTATCCGGTTTGGTATCAATCAACAGTGCTTCAAGATCAAGGTCCTTAAACACATTCACCAGCTTATGGTGCAATTTCAGATCCGTCAGAATAATAGGCACCGTATTGTTTAAAATAGACAATAAAGCTACGTGCAAGCGGTTTGTATATAGAAATCTTGCACCCGCATAAAGGCCAATAGCCTGTGCAAAGCTCAATTGCTTATCCAGCAGCTTACACTTGTAATTGTTCCGTTCTAAAATGTCTTTCAGGTACTGTAAAGACTCCAGGTCTTCTACCACCTGATAGGCCAGAACAATCTCTTCATTTTTTACAATCGTATCTGCAAACATCCGCATCAGGTTCACTGCAATCTGATCCAAATAAGCCTTGTTCAGCTCCTTACCCTCAATATCACCCCTTATAGAAACCACCACATAATTGTCGCCCTTATAATCCAGCTCAACGCGGTCAATTACAGCTTGAAAATCACCGATATCATATAAAAACGCCAGGTCATCAATCAAAGAAAGATTGTTAAAACCCTTCTCTTTCAAATGGTCATAATTATTAGAATCCCTAACCGCTATATCGGTATAAACGTTCGAGAGTTTCCTTTGATCAGCATAGCCGCCATCAGAGTATGGGCCCAAACTCACGCCCCACCTGAGCACGCCTATTTTGGCGGTCTTCAATACTACCGCTCTCAAAAAATACTTATAAAACTTAAACTTTGCCTTAGCCGCATCCTTACCTTCAAAATAGGCGCCCGGAGGGTCAAAAACGAAGTCAACCTTACCAATAACCGAGGCTAAATTCAGCCACCTCAGTACCGGTTTACCCTCAAAAGCCTTAATCCCCTCAACAATAACGATGTTTTTAGCAAAGGGATTATTTAAGGTCACCAGGTCATACAATGAGGGCACTTTACCATCTATAAAAACCTTTCCGAATTTTGATATTTCGCGTATCAGCAAGGCATTGATCAAAACATCACCCAGGTTAGAATCCTTTATTCTCGAAGGATATATAAAGCTCTTCATAACTAAAAATTTACCGTTTGTTTGTATAAATCATAAAACTCCTTTTCGATCTCCACAACATTAAACTTTTCCGCATATTCAATCCGTTTTTGGGCCGAATCATCAACCTCACCTTCCGCAAACTCCGTATATTTTGCTTGCAATAAGCTGGTCAGCTGCGGGATATCATCAACAATAAAATCCTTTTCTATGCCTTCAATGATCTCTGTTATGCCACCACCATCTTTAAATACAATTGTTGGTTTGCCCAGATGCAAACATTCAACTGCAACCAAACCAAAAGGTTCAGAGCTCGATGCAAACACACATAAATTCATTACCGCCTGGTAATCGATCACATTGGTTTGAAATCCTGCAAATATTACTTTTTTGGTTATCCCCAACTCTTCTACATAAGCCGTCAGCTTTTCTCTGGTCTCTCCATCACCAACCAGCAATAACATCACATCATCGTTATTCTTTTGCATCTCAAAAAAAGCCTCAATCAAATACTCCACCCGCTTCCAGCTGATAAACCTGGAGGTGGTGCCTATAATGAACTTTTCATTCAAGGATGGAAACTCCTCCAGTGCCCGTTTTTCATTCCAGCTATCCTTAAACAGAACCCCGTTATAGATCACCGAATTAGATGGATTTTTAACCCCCATCTTAATCCAGAAATCTTTTGTGTAGAGTGAATTATTGGTCACCGAATCGCAAATAGAATTCAGAAAGCGCACCAGCAATCTGGTTTTCGCTTTAAAAGAAATGGTATCCGGCCGGCCGTCTACTCCCGCACTATGATTGGTATAGATGATCTTCGCCTTAGAAAAGCGCAGCGCCTCAGCCATTAGCGGCTTAAAGATATGCAGGTGAACAATGTCGTGTGTATTGGTGATCTTCAGGATCTTTTTATACGTCCTTATGTTATAGTCAAAAGGATTTAGCTTCACATAAAAGATCGGGATTCCCGTATTAACGATCCGTTTATTGGCAACCGCATCTTTATCCTGACAGCAAAGTATACTCACATCAAGCTCCGGATTCTTTGCCTGCGCCTGGGTTAAATAAAAGAGAAAGGCTTCAATTCCGCCAAAAAGGAAATCATGAACAACGTGGACAACTTTAACTTTACACATATACGTTAATTTTATTGTTTAAAACTTATTACTTATAAACCAGCTCTCTGGAAATATTGATCACATATAAAGCGACGCATAAAACGGGGACAGTTCCTAATAATGTGCTCCCTGCAATATTGCCCAGGAACAGGAAAAAAATGTAATATTTTGCGTAGGCAAATTCATTCGGCACCCGGGTTCTCAAAGTAGAGATCAGGAGTTTGAAAAACAGGAACAGCCCTACAAAACCAAAATATAAAAATATAGAGGCGTAGCCCACATCAGCAGCCACATAGCCCTGAGAGCGCCCATACTTATCTATAAAATCTCCGTATTTTGATTTGCCAAGCGAGTACCTGCCATTGCCAAGCAAATCGGTGATCACATTCGGAGAGACCTCTGTAAAATAAAACCGGTAAGCTCCCACCCTCGGGTTCTCATCTCCTTCCTTCTGACCGGAATACTCCGTCTCACTTTTTTCAATTAATGCAGAGATCACCGGACTCACGATCAAAAGCACCCAAAAGGCTGCAACAAAGCCAAAAACAACCAAAAGCCTTTTCATCAAACTCAGGTTATCCAGAAAATACAGCAAGCCTAAAATGAAGCTGAAAATAATCGCCTGTCTGCCCAGGTGGAGCACAATGGTCACAAACAATACCACACATACCACCACCCATTTCTTATTAAAAGCATACTTTATTTTCGAAATGGACAGAAAATAGGCAAGGTAAAGCGGACCTGCCCCAATCAAGGTGAGCCTTATTCTCGAAATCCCGCGACTCGTATCAATCTCCTTATCCAACTCACCGTAGCCTTTAAACAGCCTGAACGGGGAAACCGCCAGCCCCACATAAAAGCAGACCAGGTAAATGGCCACAAACACCCATATAAAGCGCTCCACCTCATTCATTTTGGGTTGGCTCTTTGCTAAATAGAAGTAAAACAGGAACGAAAAATTAGGGATGGTCGAAATGAAGGTATCCAGGAAACCCTGTTTCCAGAACAGCGTTGCACAAAATACGGAGATGAAAGTAAACAACGACATCGTCCTTATGACATAAGAGAACCTGTCCCTGTACGACCCGAATATGTAATTTCTCGAATAGAAGATCATCCCGGCTAACAGCACATAATAGAATGCCTTTAACAGGTCATCATTTAAATTTAATGGCCTGAAAAAGAAGAAGTAAGAAAGATTAAAGATCAGAATGAATGAGATCAGTTTCGACTTCTTTTCTATCTGCTCTTCGCTTTCTATCTGCTGCTCGGGTAAAAGTTCTTCAGTAACTGTCATTTAGTATCTATTACAGGGAGTCAAATAAAAATTTAATTGAGTCTTCCCTACGTTCACTTAATAATTTCGATGGAATGGTATAGTCAATAGGCGCAGTCACATCAGCCAGATCGTCCGTATTTTTGATCAACCGATCCTTCAGCCCCAGTACCTCCAATAAGTTCAATACCCTGTAAGGGTTAGAATTCTTATAAATGCTGTAAAAGTTCTTTTGGAAAATAAGGGAGAAAGTAGTTCCGTGGAAAGAATTGGTTACCACAAACCTGGCATTATCAAACAACCAGATGAATTCATTAGGCCCGACATCCTCTAAGCACACATCAACCAGATCGGCTTTCTGTTTTTTACTGCTGATGAACACCACCTTGCAGCCTAATTTTTTAGCAATGTCTTTTGCCAGGTTAATGCAAACACTATTGTTGTCAAAGGTATAGATCAGTACATAGTCCTTTGGTATTTCGCGCGACAGCGGTTTGGCAATCGTCCTCCACTGCTCACCGGTCAGCAATAATGTCGGATCCACCACCACCTGCACATCTTTATCCATAAAGGTTGAAATCTGATCCTTTAAAAACTGCTCCCTTACCGAGATGTTCTTATAGGCACCTAAAGATGCAGTTAAAGTCTTCCTGTCGCCATTGGCGAACTTATGCGCACCCGCACTGGAGGCGTACGACAATCTTTTTACCCTGTCGTTTCCAAAGGCCAGCAAGTACACAGGATCCAGCTTGCCTCCGGTAAACTGAGGGTTCCAGATCTGATCGCTGCCACTGATCAGTACATCATATTGCTTACTGTTTACATCCACCTCAGTAAGGTTCTTATAAGAACCCTTACTCAAGGGGATATACTCGGTAATAAACTCTTTGATCTTATTTTCTTTTTTAACCCCTTTTTTTAAAATAAAGTGCTTTACAAAATGTTTCGCATTCTGCTTTAGTGATCTTCTGCCGTCGTACAGTTTATGATTGTATTTCAGATCAAGATCCTGCTGCTGATAATCGATACACTCTATATTATGTGTTTCCAGTGCCCTGCATAAGCCATAAGCCTGTAAAACGCCTCCATAGTTGTACACATTATGGAAGGTAACTAACCCAATATTCTTTGTTTGTTGGTCTTTCATGTCCTTATAAAATTTTAACCACTTCTTCTGCATCCAGCCTTGGCGAGGATGCTATTTTAATTTTCTCAGGCAGGTATCCGCAGGAAACCACCAGACCCACTCTTTCATTGTTCGGGATGCCCAGCAGCTGTCTTAATTTCAAATCCCTGTGCACCTCCACGCTCCAGTTCAAAGGGCAGGCACCAATGTCATATCTGTGCAGCGCATACAATAGCGACATCGCAAACATCCCTGAATTCACAAAAGATTCATTTCTATCATTTGGGCCCTGGAAAACTGAAATATCAGCTGTGATCACAAACAGGGTATCAGCCAGATGCCCAAATCCCCTGTTGCCATATTGCAGTTTCAGCACCTCCTGCTTCATCTCAGCAGATCTGACCATGTAAATCCTGTTCACCTGCCTGTTGCAGGAGGTAGGCGATTTTAGCGCCAGCCTTACGCACTTCATCAACACCTCTTCGGGAATCAGCACATCGCTGTAATTTCTGGAGCTGTATCTGGAAAGGCAGAACTTATCGAACGACGATTCCCTGTGGGCGAAATAAACGTCTCTGTCAAATTCAAATTGTTTTGGTGTTTCGTATGCGGTAATTCTCAGCCTTAATTTGGCTACCTGATCGGTAATGGCCTGCTTTAACGCAAAGCTTTTTTTGTCATGGAATTCAACATATTCTTCCAGTACATTCATGGAATGAACGAACTCCAGACTAGATAAATTGTATTTTTTATCCAAATACATATTCATCATATCTATCAGTTCAAGCACAACAGGCTCCCCAAACCCAAGCCTGGTATCGGGCATGGTCAGCCCCTTCTCCAAAACATGGTAATAGATGGTTAGCTTGCCTTTAAGTTTGTTTTCAGTATCGAAGGTTTGATAAACATTCGAATTCTTAATAAATCGATTAAAATCGTAAGCATAAAGTTTCGACAACTTGGCTATGATTTTAACTTTTTTCGGGACGATTTTTTTTATGAAAGACATATAATTAAATTTTATTATCTTATTTATTTTCCGGCGAATTTCACCTGAATTCCGGATAACTTTTTTGTAAGGCCTTTTGCAATTCCGGCCACCATATCACGTTCAGCTTGCACAAAGCCGTAATTCCATATCAATAACGAGGTAGAGCAGAAGCTCAGTGCCAGTACCACACCCAACCTAATAAAGCCCTCCGGCATAAAAAGTCCCGGTAAAAATGACACCCCTATTCCCACTGCAGTAATCACCGCAACCTTTAGAATGATATTCTTGAAAAAAGCACTTATAGACAAGCCCGTTAAGGTGTGAACAATCCTTAGCCTGATCACCAGCGAAATCGCTTCGAGGCACAGCCCGCCAATTAAAACTGAGTAGGCCGGATAACCGGATCTAAGCAGAAAATACGAAAGTGGCAAAGTGAGTAAAACGGTGGACCCTACAACGGACTGATATAGTTTAATCTTGCCAGTAGCCTGAACTGCTGTTTTCAATCCAGTCGACATCTGACTAACGACACTGGTCATCAGTACAATCGTACAAAAGGCAGCAGTATACTGAGGTACATTGGATAACCAGAACTTCAAAATAAAGGGCATTTCAATGAGCATGGGAATAACCATGAACAGCAGCAAGAAAACAGAAAACTTACTGGATTGAGTAGCCAGTCTGATCATCCTTTCCCTGTCGCCCCCCCCTTCACTTTTAACGATCTGCGGATTAAAGGCCCTTACCATCATGACCGAAAAGGACTGCATTTGGGAGTTAACCTGATTGGCAACCGCATAAGATGCATTGATCTTAGCGCCATAGAACCTGTTCAATATGATGCTCAGCCCCTGAGAGCTGGCCACATAACACAAGGCCCCAAACAAATTCCATCCTGCATACGAGGCCATTTCCTTCAGCAGCGTGTAATTGGCCGAAAAGCCGAAACTAAACTTACATTCTGCATACTTTACCGAACACCAGATCGTCTTGATCATCCTGATCAGGATAGTTACCGCAGCAATCAGAATCCCGTAGGTGATCAGCTTATCAAAGTGTGTATACAACAGGTAATAGGCAATACCCAGTTTCAATACCGCCTCCAGAATACCACTTAACGAATCAAATAAAAGATCTTCGTTTGCATTAATTGCGGCATCGTACGGCACTGCATTTATGGTAAAAAATGTACTCACCACCATAAAATGAAAAACATACTTTGCCGTTTCAATCCTGGCGGCCGGTATATTCAGCACGCCATCAAAAAGAAACAGTCCGGCAATTTCCAGCAGGGCAACAACCAGCAATCCAATAATTAAGTGTAGGGTGATACTGGTTTTAAATACCTCTTTGTTTTTGTCTACTTCCCCCTTTCCAAGGAAAAACGAGAGGTAGCGCTGGGTAGTTACCGTCATCGCGCCGTTCAAAAAAGAAAGCATCAGAATAACCCCGGCCAGCAAATTAAAGATACCAAAGTCCTCTGTTCCCAGAGATTTCAATATCAAACGGGTCGAAAACAATGCGATAAACATGGTAATCACCACTTTTCCGTAAAGGAAACCGGTGTTGTAAAAAACTTTTTTAGCGGCTTTCATATTACCCTTTAAAAATTCGTTTCCAGAAACCTTTTTTCGCTATTTCCTCTCCATAACTGCCATAGCCGTAACCATAGCCATAAGCATAGGAATCAGACAGCACGATATCGTTTATTACTATTCCTATTTTTTTCATTTTTTTGGTACGGAACAGATCATCTACAATATGCAGCTGGTTTTTAAGCGTAAACTTATGCCGCACTAAATACAGGCAAACATCAGCATGGGGCTCAAGCAACTGGGCATCGGTAATTATACCTATTGGCGGGGCATCAATAATTATATAGTCAAACTGCGTTCTGAGCTCATCTATTAACTCCTTGGTACGCGGATTTAACAACGTTTCCGCAGGGTTTGGCGGGATAGGGCCAGAACTTACAATAAACAGGTCTTCGTGGATATCCAGAGGCTTTACAATATCCTTAGCGGTAAGGCTTTTGTCGACAACGTAATTGGTAAAACCAACACCATTGGAGGTATTTAATTTACCAGACATACCCGGTTTTCTTAAATCCAGCTCCATCAGCAACACACGCTTTCCGGTAATGGCCAACACATTGCCCAGGTTAATTGCCACAAAGGACTTTCCCTCTCCAGACATGCTGGAGGTAAGCAAAATAACCTTTGTTTTTTCGTTTTCGTTATGGTAAAAGGACAAATTGGTTCTTAATGCCCTGAACTGTTCTGAAATGGCAGACCTTGAATTGTCAGAAACAGCCAGGTTAGCCGAATCATCACTATGGCTAATTTCTCCTAAAATCGGAACCTCTGTGGCTTCAGTAATGTCCTCCTTGGTATTTATTTTATTATTTAAAACATCCAGCAGGTAGATGATCCCAATTGGGATGGCCAGACCCATAAACAAACCAACTAATGCCACTACAGATTTCTTTGGACTAAAAGGCTTAAATTCAGATTTTGGCGGATCAATAGTCCGCGAATTCGCGATATTAGAGGTTTTGGAAATCGCCGTTTCCTCACTCTTTTGCATCAGGTAGATGTATAGCTCCTGCTTAATCTGTTGTTGTCTGGCCAGGTTTAAATAATTTCTTTCGGTAGCAGGTATCTGCTGAACTTGTCCTTCAACCGATTTCATCTGTCCTTGCAACTGCGCCTTGGTAATCTCCAATCCGTTTTTAGTAGAGATCAGATTGGCCAGCATATCCGTGCGCATGTTCTTGATCTGTTTATCCAAATTGGTAATCACCGGGTTCGTTTCCGTTACACCAAGCAATCTTCTGTCGCGGTCTAAAAGCAAGGCATTATACTTATCAATTAATCCCGTAAAAACCATATCTCCCGGCAAAATTGAACTGGGTAGTACGCGGTTTCCACTTTCATCTTTTAAGTATTCCTGCAGATTCGATAGGATACTCAGCTGCGTTTCTACCTTCGACAACTCATTCATAAATGAACTGGTATTTTGCACCAGCAATTTAGATTGCTCGGTCATGTCGGCAAGGTTGTTTTTTTGCTTAAAACCCTGAATGTTCCCTTCCAGGTCACCCAGTTCCGAGCTGATAAAGGCCAGCCTGTTCCTTATAAATTTAATGGTACTGTCGGCAACTTCGTTTTTATCATCAATATTTCCCTGAACGTACTTATGAATGAGCTCGGTTAAAATGTCCTCACCTTTTTTAGGAATGGGGTGATTAATGGTCAGGTCAATTACCGTGATCAGCTTATTTCCAACTGATACGCTCAGGTCGTTCATTAATCCGGCTACCTTCTCATCTATGGAAACAATAGAGAACTTATAGCGTTCATCTTGAACAAAAAGCTGTCCGGGTGTTTTGGTAATGATAAATGTCCCGACTTTAGGGAAAGTGATTTTACCGTTAAACTCTACTACAGTATCTAACAGGCCAGATTTTAGCGAGATTTTGCCATTTTTCAGCAGTTCCAGATCAAAACCTGTTGCTTTAATGGTATCTTCCGGTACAACAAATTGAACTGTAAACGGGCTTTTGTAGATTTCTATGTCGTTAACACGTCCCTTTTTAATATAGGTAATATTAAGGTGCATGTCCTTTACCACCTGTTCCATCAGATACCTGGTCTGCAGAATTTCTGCTTCATTATCTACAGTGCTTTTGGTGCCAAGCAGGCCACCAAGATCACCAAGCGCATCGGCTGCGGCGCCAAGCGCGCTACCTCCCTTTTTTTCATCGTTTACTAAAACCCTTGCCGAAATCCGGAACATAGGGGTGGTGTATCGCAGGTATAAATAGGCCAGGCCTAAACAAACTATTACCGATAACAATATTAATGGCCATTTTCTGATAATCTTGGGCAGTAGCTTGCTAATATCCAGGCCTTCATCTTTTGGAAGTTGATTTGATCTTGTACTCATAGGGGATGATTACTAATGAAAAAATGATTAAAGCCTTGTAATTAAAATAATTAAAACGGAGAGCGCTGATCCGAGTATTGCAAAAGTCTGGGTTCTCGATGCGTTGTTCGCAGCTATACGTGCCTTATTTGGCTCTACGTAAATCACATCGTTCTGTTTCAAATAAAAATATGGGCTGTTAAATAATTCTGAGGAATTCAGGCTAAAGCGGGCGAATTCTTTCTTACCGTTGTTGTCACGGATAAGCAATACATTCTCTCGTTTGCCATAAATGGTGAGGTCGCCGGCAAGGCCAATCGCATCTAAAATGTTAACCTTCTCATTCGGCAAGGTATAAGCTGCAGGTCTTACCACCTCTCCTAATATGGTAATTTTGAAATTTGCGAAGCGTACCTGAACACTGGGATTGTTATAAAGTTCGGCAGCTTTTTTTCTGATAAGATCTCTTGCTTCAAAAGTAGTCAATCCCACAAGCTTGATCTTTCCAATAACCGCCAGTTCAATCTCTCCGTTCTTATCAACCAGATAACCGCTAACCTGCTGCTGACCAATGGTAGATGCTGAACTTGCTCCTAAGGCCTGTCCGGTGGTGGTTTGATTAACCACTGCCGAGCTTAGCGGATCTATTGTAAAAATAGACACAGCAAGTATGTCGTCGGGCTGAATTACAGGGTCTGTAAATTGAGCCGTCTTTTCCATTGCAGATTTATCTGCTAGGGAAATGTCCTGAAAGTACGGGACGTTCTTGGTGCTGACGCAGGAAGTAATAAACAATGTAATTAGCAATCCTGCTAAATTCTTTAAAGGGATACTGGGTTTTCTTTTTCTCATAGGTAGGTAGCAATAGTCTATAATAGGTAGATTCTAAAAAAGTGTTCCGACAAAAAGAGGTGCGTAATTTATTTGAGCAAGTAATTACAAAATCTTGAAGAAAAATGAAAATAAAGACTAAAAAAGGAATGAATATTAAAAAAATCCAAACATAACAGAAACTTAATACATAGTTTATCTTCATTTCACATGCAATCATAAGTAATTACTACGTAATCATCCCAAAAAGCACAATAATTGCAATAAAAAGAGGAATGATTGACCAAATATACTGAGATTATTACAAAAAATTAAGAAAAATCATTAATAAAAGTCACAATTAACATTAAAACAACCATAAATTAACATAAAAAACTTAAAATAAACCACATAAAAAATATATGTAAACAAAAAGGGTCCCAATTGGGACCCTTTAACATCATTAAAATGATTTATGTTACTCTACTGTAACCGATTTGGCCAGATTTCTTGGTTGATCTACATTACAGCCTCTCATTACTGCAATGTGGTAAGACAATAGTTGCAATGGTATAGTAGCCAATAAAGGCAAGAACGCTTCACTTGCATCAGGAATCTCAATGCAATAATCTGCCATTTTTCTAACTTCGGTATCACCTTCTGTTACAATTGCCAAAACAATTCCTTTTCTGGCTTTAACTTCCTGAATGTTGCTGATTACTTTTTCGTAAGATGAGTTTTTGGTTGCAATAACCACAACCGGCATCTCCTCGTCAATTAAGGCGATAGGACCGTGTTTCATTTCTGCAGCAGGATAACCCTCGGCATGGATGTACGAGATCTCCTTAAGCTTTAATGCACCTTCCAATGCTACAGGGAAACCACTCCCTCTGCCTAAGAACAAGCAGTTCCTTGAATCTTTAAATTTAGCGGAGATTTCTTTTATCAGGCCTTCTGATTGCAGTGCTTTTTCAATTTTCTGAGGGATGTTATCCAATTCGGTTAACAACTCTGTTAATTTTGAGCTTGTTAAGGTTCCTTTCTGTTGTGCAAGGTGGAAAGCGATCAAAGTTAACACGGTAACCTGGGCAGTAAAGGCTTTAGTTGAAGCCACACCAATTTCAGGACCGGCATGGGTATACGCACCAGCATGTGTAAGACGTGGAATAGACGCACCAACCACATTACATACCCCGAAAATAGTTGCCCCTTTTTCTTTGGCCATTTCAATAGCAGCCATGGTATCAGCAGTTTCTCCCGATTGAGAGATCGCAATTACTACATCTTTCTCGGTAATGATCGGGTTTCTGTATCTGAATTCCGAAGCATATTCAACTTCAACAGGAATTCTGGAGTACTCTTCAATTAAGTATTCGCCAACTAATCCGGCATGCCACGAAGTACCGCAGGCCACAATGATAATGCGATCTACATTTTTCAGTTTATGCGCAAACTCGCTGATTCCACCAAGCTGCACCCTTCCTTCGTTAGGATAGATACGACCTCTTAAACAATCTCTAACTGAACGTGGCTGCTCATAAATCTCTTTAAGCATGAAGTGATCGTAACCACCTTTTTCAAGCATTTCCAATTTCAAGTTCAGCTCCTGGATATAAGGAGTCTGCACCACGTTATCTAGCCTTTTGATCATTAACTCATCGCGTTTTAAAAATGCGATTTCGTTATCGTTCAGGTAGATCACGTTTTTAGTATATTCTACAATTGGTGTCGCATCAGAAGCGATAAAATATTCACCCTGGCCAACACCGATAACCATAGGACTACCTTTTCTTGCTGCAATCAGCTGATCAGGCTTTGCTTCGTCCATTACAACGATGGCATAAGCTCCGCTCACTTCATGAAGGGCAAGCCTTACTGCTTCCAGCAGGTCGATGTTTTCCTCTTTATAGATTTCTTCAATCAAGTGAATCAATACTTCAGTATCCGTATCACTGTTAAACTCATGCCCTTTGCTGATCAGCATTTCTTTCAGGGTAGCATAATTTTCAATGATTCCGTTATGGATGATGGATAAGTCGCCACTATGCGAAGTGTGCGGGTGCGAATTTCTGTCAGACGGAGCACCATGTGTTGCCCATCTGGTATGTCCGATACCAATGGTTCCAGAAAGGTTTTTGCCTTCAGCAAAATTTTCAAGTTCCTGTACTTTTCCGGCTTTCTTGTATATATTCAAACCGTCATTATTGATTAGTGCTATACCAGCGCTATCGTAACCGCGATATTCTAACCGCTTTAAGTGGTGCTGACGAGCAGTGGCAGCACCACTTAATCATTTCTCCTATCGAAATGACTGGGCAAACTATAGCATGATGTCATTGCAACTTTTTTGTGTTTTTAATACTTAAGCTCCGGAACAATTGTTTCCTTTTGGATAGCCACTTTTTCTGTTATCATTAATTACAACGTGTCGCGCAAGTTCATTGACCTGGACCCTATTTCATTGAACACACTAATTGACTCTGCCAATCATAATCTTTTCATAATGCGTGAAATTTTGCTTTCATTATCATCCACATGTTTCTGGTTAGGTATCTGAAATTCTTTCGAAAGAACAAATGAAAATTCAACTTTATCACGATGGTGACCCTAGATAAACCGTTAGAATTTTCCTGATCCTTGTAATACATCTATTCCAGTTTAATAACACAGGAGTTAATATTTAAACTAACGTCTTGCGCCTATCTGTTTTTGTCAATGAAAATTGACCACATTCTATTTAGAATAGAAACGTATATGAAACAACATCAAACTCCTTCAATTTGAAATTTCCTATTCTTGAATTCTGGAACAATAGTTTTCATTGTTTGCAACTAATTCACTAGCGAACTAGCGATATACACGCAACTTCTTTATATTACAATTTTCATATATTTACCACCCAAAAAGCATCTTATTAATATGGAATTTAGAAATGATATTCAAGGTTTAAGGGCAATTGCTGTTTTACTGGTTTTTACTTTCCATCTTTCGCCTCAAATTTTACCAGGTGGTTTTATTGGAGTGGATATATTTTTTGTCATTTCAGGTTACTTAATTTCATCAATTGTTTTACATAAGATAGATAATAATAAATTTTCTTTGCTAGATTTCTATTATGGCCGGATAAAAAGAATTGTCCCGGCGTATTTAGTATTATTAATTGCATTAGCAGCAATTTCAGCATTTATATTTGTTCCAAGTGATATAGCAGGTTTAAGAAAAGGGCTTTTTTGGTCAGCTATATTTAACTCAAATAATTATTTCGCGACATTGGACAATTATTTTGGAGCATCAAGTAATGAAAATCCAATTTTGCATACTTGGACACTTGCAGTGGAAATGCAGTTTTATCTATTCTTACCTATTCTGTTACTCTTTATAAAAAATAAAAAGATACTAATCCTAACCTTAACAATAATCACTTTAATATTCCTAGGATATGGAACGTTTGAAGTTTTATCCAATAATAAAGGTTCTATGTATTATTCTTTATTAGCCAGAAGTCCTGAATTTTTTATAGGAGTATTAGCAACTTTACTCCCCCTAAGGAATAATAGTTTCGTAAAAAGTAATTCTTTGTGGGTAAGCTTAATTGGAATATTAATAATTGGTGCGAGTTCCTTCTTGATTAATGAAACATCATTTTTCCCTGGAAGTTTAGCTGCTATTCCTTGCATAGGAACTGTATTAATTTTAATATCCTCCAACAATAGAATCAACAGCATACTAGCAAATAAATCATTTGTTTTTCTTGGTGAGGTCTCGTATTCAGTTTATTTATGGCATTGGCCTATAATGGCATTTATTAGGTACTATTATGGTATTAACGATTTTAATACTATTCAAATATTCTTGGTTATTTCATTAACCATTTTACTCTCTTTATTGTCCTATTTTCTTATTGAAAGAACTTTTAGAAACGCCACAGGCGCGAAATTTTATCTTCCTTTTGCATATATTTCTTTTACTATCGTCGCTTTAATAAATTATATTCCCTGGATGAATAAAAAGCTTATAAAACTTCCCATTGAATATATAGCTCCAACGATTGGCTTGGAATCTCATGGAAAGACATTTAAATCAGTTGAGACATATGGCGATACCTCCTATACAGGAAAAAAAATATTATTGATAGGTGACAGTCATGCATTAGGAATGAAGAATTATTTAGATATTTTAGGAAAGAAGAATTCATTCTCTTTTAAAACGGCAACAAATGATAGGTATCCTACATTACCCGGGCTTACACAGGAAACGATTAAAGAACACAGATATTATATCCAATATCAAGACTTAATTAATGAAGTGAACAAGATCATTCCAAAAACAGATATCATTATTTTGCAATTCTCCGGAAGCGGCGAATTATGGATCCCTGCCATAAAAAATTTGATTGATGGTTTAAAATCTAATCAAAGTTTAATTGTTCTTTCTGACTATCCTTCAGTAAATAAAAATCCCGTAAGAGAAAATAGGGGAGTAGTAAAAAATCCTAATAGAAACCAGAATTACGAGATAAGCTTTAAAACAATGTCTCCGCAAATTTTGAAAATTATAAACGCGAATTCCAATTGCTACTATCTAAATCTAGGAAAAAGTAGGGTATTTGAAAATGCTCCATTTTATAGAGACACCCTCATGTACTATGATAAAGGTCATCTGAATGCATATGGCTCTAGGGTTTATGCGGAAAATACAGAGAACGAATTTATGGAAACTTTGAATACTTTAATAGAGAGAAATTAATAAGTATTTCCAATCAATCTAAACTTCAATATCCCGAATCAAATCAACACCTATTTATACCAAATTATAATAAGCAACAGCATACTTAAGGCTATAAACCTTAACTTCTGCCACTAAGAGATATTGGGAGTAACTTTTTGGATCTTATTATATTCAGCCGTGAAGATCCTAAAACTTTCCGTATATAATTTAAATACAGTAAGTGAAATAAAAATAGATCTTAGGGACGGTGCAGACTTTAATGATTAGGCTAAAACAGGATGAAACTTAAATATAAGTGGTAGAATATGTTCATTTCTATCGTAATAAATTACAAATTGAAAATTATAGGACAACACCCCTTTCCTATACAACATCAAACTCTTCAAACTTAGAGTTCTTGCTTTTAAACTCCGGAACAATAGTTTTCATTTGGATAACGACTTTTCTGTTATCGTTGATTACAGCGTGTTCCACAAGTTTATAAATCTGGGCTTCTATTTCATTGAAAACATACTCACGCACTCTGCCAATCATGATCTTTTCATGATGCGTAGGCATGGTGTTTTCATTATCATTCAAAAGCTCCTCGTATAATTTTTCACCTGGCCTTAAGCCAGAGTAAGTGATTTTTATATCTTCATTAGGCACCAAACCTGCAAGACGAATCATCTTCTTAGCCAGTTCAACAATTTTAACAGATTTACCCATATCGAAAACAAAGATCTCTCCACCTTTACCCATGCAACCTGCTTCAAGCACTAACCTGCATGCTTCAGGGATGGTCATAAAATAACGGGTAATCTCTGGATGGGTAACCGTTACAGGGCCACCTTTTTCTATTTGCTGTTTAAACCTTGGAATTACTGATCCATTAGAGCCTAATACATTTCCGAAACGGGTAGTAATAAATCTGGTAATCGGTTTTACATTTAAATCATTAATGTATCCTAATCCATTTGAGAATACAAAATCATTAGTGGTTAAGGAGTTGTTCAATGATTGCACATAGATCTCCGCAATACGTTTAGACGCACCCATTATATTTGTCGGGTTAACTGCCTTATCGGTAGAGATCATAACAAATTTCTGAACACCATGCTTTACCGATAGGTCAGCAATTGTTTTTGTGCCCAGCACATTAGTTTTAATGGCCTCTGCCGGATTATCTTCCATCATAGGCACATGTTTATATGCTGCCGCATGATATACGTAGTGGGGCTTAAAGGTATCAAACAAGAAATTCATACGTTTCTCGTCTTTCACATCGCCAATGAAGGCATGGAAATTAATGTCTTTATGGGTTTCCTCAAGTTCAAGATATAGGTGATGCAAAGCAGTCTCGCTATGATCACATAGAATGATCAAGCCCGATTCAAATTTCAATACTTGTCTTACTATTTCGCTGCCAATAGATCCCGCAGCACCAGTAATTAGAATCCTTTTATCTTTTAATTGATTTTTTATACCCTCAGTATCGATTTGGATTGGCTTTCTGTTTAATAGATCTTCTATGTTGAGGTTCTGAATCTGTGCCGTACTTACATCACCACGCGCCCAAACATCCGGTGGTGGGATATTAAGTATCTTAACATCGTTCTCCAAACAAACATCAACGATTTGCTCTTTTCTATCCGAGGGGATGGTATAAGATGCAAATATCACTTCATCCACTTCGTGTTTGATGATTAAGGTCTCAAGCGTGGCTGCATCAAGAATCTTAACTCCATCAATGGTCTTACCAACCTTCCGCAGATCATCATCAACATAGGCAATGATTGTTTTATTTACCTTGGCATCATGATCAAAAGTTCTCTTGGTAGCAACTCCTGCTTCACCGGCACCATAGATAATTATCCTGATCTTGTCCAGCTTAGCGTTTTTTATGTACATAAAAAAGTACTTTACAATCACTCTGTAGGTTATTAAGAACAGGAAACTAAATAAGGAGTAAATAATTATAGTAACATTGCTAAGAATTCGATCCCCTCCTAATACGATAATAATTGCATTTGAAAAGAAAATTGTAAGAGAACTTAACACTACCGCAAATAGAATTCTGAACGAGTCCTGGGCACTTGTATATCGAACGATACCAGCAAAAGTTTTAATATTAAAAAAAACGAGGGTATTTACCACAACAACAAGTAATACCGATTTATATAAAGCTAATAAATTTATATTTTCTATTATAAAATTATTTTTAAGAACTTTTGCAAGCACGAGTGCAAATATACTCAAGCAAATATCTATTGTGAATATAATCCAGCGCGGTACGATTTCTAGTTTAGTGAACATTCATTGGGCGATTTTTATCCGAAAGCAAACTAACAATAATTAAACCAAATTTTAAATACCCATAAATAGGTATTTATTAAACCATAAAAAATGTAAAGCAAAAAGCCTTAATTAATTAGTAATTAAGGCTTTTTGGTGTTTATAAAATATTTAAAATACCCTTGAGATCCCTTTTATTACTCTCTCTAAATCTTCATCACTTAAATTTGATCCCGAAGGAAGACATAAACCATTGCGGAATAACTCTTCAGAGACTCCATTGCCATAAAAAGGACTAGTTGCAAAAACAGGCTGCATATGCATCGGTTTCCAAAGCGGTCTACTTTCAATGTTGTCTTCTAAAAGTATATTGTAAAGACTCTTTTTGTTAACCCCTTTAGTTTTAGCAGGATCCACATGAATTGTACTCAACCATCTGTTTGAAAAATAACCTTGAGGCTCTTCTAAAACACTTAGGCCTTCAAACACAGTTAATTCTTTTTTATAAAATTCAAAATTCGATCTTCTTTTATCTACGCGCTCCTGCAAAACTTCCATTTGCCCTCTACCAATTCCTGCAGAAACATTGCTCATTCTATAGTTATAACCAATAACACTATGCTCATAGTGATGTGCTTTATCTCTTGCTTGAGTTGCCAAAAACCGGGCTTGCTTAATATATTCTTCCTGATCAGAAATTAAAGCGCCCCCACCAGAGGTTGTAATAATTTTATTCCCATTAAATGAGAGGATACCCATTAGGCCAAAAGTGCCCATCGCTTTTCCATTGATACTTGAACCAAGAGCTTCCGCAGCATCTTCGATAACTGGAATCTCAAATTCGTTCGCAATGGCCATAATTTTATCCATTTGGGCAGGCATCCCATACAAATGTACAGGGATAATCGCCTTAGGCTTGTTGCCTTTTGCAATTCGGTCTGTGATGGCTTCGCGTAATAAATCCGGACACATATTCCAGGTTTCCTTCTCGCTATCTACAAAAACTGGTGTTGCTCCTACATATGAAATAGGATTGGCGCTTGCAGAAAAAGTCATAGATTGACAAATCACTTCATCGCCTGCTTTAACACCCAGCATAATTAAAGCAAGGTGAATCGCAGAAGTTCCGGAACTTAAGGCCGCGGCATATTTTGAACCAGTATAGGCAGCGAGGTCATTCTCAAAGCCATCAACGTGAGGACCAAGAGGGGCAATCCAATTAGTTTTGAAAGCTTCGGTAACATATTTAAGTTCATTATCTCCCATGTGTGGAGAAGAAAGCCATATTTTATCGTTCATTATGTTAGTTTATTGTATTTAATTATTCTTCCAGGATTACCCACTACTACGGCGTAATCTGGAACATCTCTTATCACCACTGATCCGGCACCAATCGTTGCCCATTTACCTATTTTTATTCCTTGTATAACGCTAGCACCAATGCCAATGTGGGTACCTTCTCCTACTGTCACATTTCCCCCTAGAGCAGCCTGCGGCGAGATGTGCACAAAATCGCCAAGATTACAATCATGGTCTACAGAGGAATTAGTATTAACAATTACGTATACCCCAATTATTGAGCCAGCATTAATTGTTGCGTTCGGCATTATGACTGTCCCAATCCCAATTGAAGAATACTTTGATATTGCACTTTTCGGATGAATCGCTACCGCAGTGTTTTCAGGTATTTCACCTGAAATTCTTTTTCTAATCAGATTGCTGCCTATCGCGATGATTACCTTATCAGTTTTCACTTTTTTAAATGCATCAAAATTCCCACGAACAGGGTATCCCATGAATACTTTAAGATCAGGATTTTCATCCCATACTCCATTAATTTGAATGTGAGATTCCAATAATATATCAACTATAACTTTGGAGTGTCCTCCTGCTCCTATAACGTGCATTTAATTTCCAGTAAATTTTTCCATAGTYACTGAGGTATCAGATGATATCCCCTCTTTAACTATCACCTTTTTAATAGTTAACAATATGATTTTCAAATCTAACCAAAAACTTAGATTATCTACATACCATACATCCAATTCAAATTTTTGCGCCCAACCAATCGCATTTCGCCCATTTATTTGCGCCCAACCAGTAATACCTGGGCGAACTTCATGTCGCCTATTTTGGTCTTTTGAATATAGAGGCAGGTATTCAGGGAGTAATGGTCTTGGCCCTACTAAACTCATATCACCTTTAATTACATTCAACAGCTGGGGTATTTCATCCAGAGATGTTTTACGAACAAAGGATCCTGCTGCTGTTAGCCGTTCTTTATCAGATAAGAGCTGTCCATTCGAACCTCTTCTGTCGTTCATAGTCTTGAACTTGATTATCTTAAACAGTTTTCCATGTCTCCCTGGCCTAACTTGAAAAAAAAATGGTTTACCCTGATTGGCTAGAAATAATAACAATGTCACTAAAAAGAGTACAGGCAATAAAAAAAGAAATCCCATTGAAGCAACTATGAAGTCTAAGAGCCTTTTAATTATATTTTTGTACATCTTTTTCTAATCTCTTATATTCAAGTAATAAAGCATCCCAAACAACCTTCTGCTCGTATCTTTCAACGATCATTTTTCTTGAATTACTTTTCAATTTGTTCATTAAATCTCTGTCACTAAGAAGTCTTATCATTCCTTCATATATGCCTTTTTTGTCTTTTGGTGGTATAATGATTCCGTTTTCTCCCTCTATTATTATCTCATTACAACCATTTATATCGGAAACAATTGAAGGAAGCCCCATTGAGCCAGCTTGCATTACCACATTGGGGAAACCTTCTCGGTAACTGGGAAACACTAATACATCAGAAACCAAGAAATAGGGTCGAACATCTGTTTGATAGCCTACGGAAATGATATTGGGATTATTTTCAATCTCCATCAAAGTACTTGTAATTAATGGGTCTAACTCGTGCTCCACTGGACCAACCAATAAGAGTTTAGTATTATTAATTTCATTGCTAATTTTCTTGTAAGCTTCTATGAGTTCATTTATACCCTTATCACCGACCAAACGACCGACAAAAATAAATACAAAATCATTCTTGTCAATCCCCAAAGTTTTTCTTAATTCTAATTTTTGGTTCAGGCTATAATGTTGAGATGAGAAAAAGGAAGTATTTATGCCATTTGAACTCCCATTGGCAATGACGTTTAATTTGTTGGGTGAGGCAAAGCGTTCTTTTACAATAAAATCATATAACCCGTTTGAGTTGGGATACACTGCAGTTGCACAACTATATGTGAATTTTTCCACAAAATTTAATACTCTTCTCTTAACACCCATGGTTTCCATCAGTGGTAATCCCGCTACAGTGTGTAATCGGACTGGCACACCAGCAATCTTTGCTGCAAACATTCCCACAATGCCAGCTTTTGGTGTATGAGTATGGACAATGAATGGTTTTTCCTTCTTAAAAAGTCTAACCATATTCACTAATGAACATAAATCTTTGAATGGTGAAATTACGCGTGTCATCTCTAAACCCACTACTTTAATACCTTCATCTTTCGCAACATCTTCCAATTCACTTCCTGCTGAAGACACCCCTGTAACATCATAGTATTTTGACATAAATTGATGTTGTCCTTTTAAAAGAGTCTTTAACGAAATTGGGACAGTAGTAATTCTAAATAGCTTTAACATTCTTACTTGAAAATATTGATTATCTATTTAATTCGTTGTACAAACTTAATAAGGAGTTGGCCATGCTCGTAACCTCGAAATTATCAATAGCATATTTTCGTGCGTTTTCTATGGTCTCTTTTAAATTACCATTATCGATATCAAATTTTAACCGCTTAAAAGAATCAATTGCATCATTATGATTGTGTGGATCAAAAAAATATTTGTGATACTCATGATATACCGATTCGTCAAACGCAGGAAGATTAGAAGCGCAAATTGGCACTTTCATATATTGAGCCTCCACAAGTACATTTGCAAATCCTTCGATGATGGAAGGGAAAAAAAACATGTTTGCTACAGATAAGTATGTTCCAATATTTGAGTCAAAGCCCGCTAAATAAACATAATCATTCAATTCTAACTCCTCTATTTTTAGCGTAATTGCCGAGCTCAACTCTCCCCCACCTACCAGTATAAGTCTATAGTCATTTTTTTTTGGCTCCAATAATTTAAAACAATCCAATAAGAACATATGGTTCTTTGGCGATCGCATGGAACCAATGTGCAGAATATTAAATCGGCTATTTTTTATAAAATCATTTAAAATTGAACTATCAATAGCCCCGCCACTTAGCTCTATAAAGTCAACGCCATTGTGAATTACTTTAAATTTCTTATTATTATCCCAATTTTTAAAATTAACATTCAAATTTGCACGTGAATGTCCTACTATTCTATCAGCTAGACCGAGAACGATCAATTTATGAAGCTTAAGTTGTTGTTTTAAAAGAAATCCAATAGGAAAAATATTCTTGTACTTTCCAAAACCAACTGGTTTTGAACTATGAATAGACACTATGCTTGATCTATTCATAAAAAAAGCAGCTAATACAAAGCCTCCTGAAGTATAACTGAATCTGCTATGAACTATATCGATTTTATATTTTTTTATTACTTTGAGCAACTGGATGCAATCCAACAAAATACTTCCAGTTTTTTTTATACTTACAATTTCCACACCATTTTCCAGAAATCTCTTTTCCAGTTCCCCATGGGTTTGGAAACAACATATAATTAGGCTATCCCCATTTTTGCCTAAGTAAGGCAGACAATTAAGCAAAGTCTTTTCAACTCCACCCATATTCAATGAATTGACCAGAGTTAGAATTCTCATTTTACAAAATTTAATTTCATACGTTTTTTTAGATAATTATTATTCCAGATGATGTATAAATGATAAAATATAAAGAAGTCAATGTAACCAATGTATGCTATAACATCTGTAAATACCCTAAGGGAAATTGACAGTAGCAACAGGCATAGAAAAGGTGATTTCCAGATTTTCAGCAAAAATGTAAGTAAAATAAGGCCAATGAACATCGCTCCAATGAGTCCAAATTGCGAGTGAACTAATAAATAGGAGTTATGAAAGTTCCCATGATGGAGGGTAAAGGGGTAATGATCCGGTGATATTCCAGTAAAAAAAGTCTGAAGATTAATTCTATCAATATAGTCACGAAGAATCATATCCCTCTCATCCAAATCTATCCCCTTTTCATTGAATTTCCTAAATGCTAAATTGGAGATCTCTGATATTGTATCACTTAAAAGAAGTACAGTTGAAAATAAAGAAATAACGAGGAAAACAAATATTTTATACTTTAGTGGTTTGCTCGAGATTAAGTAAAAAGTAACAGCTGCAAATAGTATTATAGCCCCACCAATCGTCCCTCTTCCAAGGTAACTAATTGCAGCAATTAGAACGACAATTGCAACTTGCAATTTCATTTTATCTTTATTAACATAACACAAAAGATAATAATATACCCCCAAAGACAAGGCTAACCATCCCACAAAATTCTCACTACCACCTGCCAGCATCCCTCTTAAGGTTTGACCTAAAACAAGAGTATAAAAAAAAGTATATGCGACGAAAATATATAATAAAATTTTAATATATAATTGATTAATCCTGTAACGAATTAATAATATTAGCAACGAAAAATGCATAATTAGCCTTAGTGGAATCGTCGTAATGCGACCCTGGAAAGCATAAAGAATAAAGAAAGAATAACCTGCAGTGATTAAAAATAGCATAAACATGCCAATTTTATAATTGACGATGTATTTGAACTGCGTGGCAAAAATTACTAACCCTATAAAAATGAATGCAAAATCAAAAAATGATTTATTTAAAAAGAAAAAGCTTAGGATTTCTAAGGCTAGGAAAAGTGTTACAATTAGTGAAGGTAAATCGAACTGTACTTTTTTTAAAGGCAACATCCTTACTGGTTTATTTTTAGATTTTTATTCTTCAATCTGACTTTTTCAACAAAGGAATTGTCTTTATCAACGATTTTTCCTCCCTTGTCATAAATCATAGGATTACTAATATTTATTTTGGGAATAAATCCCCACTCCATAACCTTTTCTCTTTCCTTAGATGGCCCGAAAATCATTGGGTCACTCTGTCCATACCATTTAGGATTTATAACATTAATACTTCCGTTTAAAATCATATTGTTTGAATTCGGGTTCTTGAGTCTTCCATTAATACGCATTCCCGATTTAGATTTCACATCTATATGATCAGCAATTGTTATTTGAACATCTTTTTTGATTCCTGAGCGTGTCATATTCTTAGGAACAAGTCCAGATAGAATAACTGAAATTCCATCTCCAGCATTATTTTCTGTTACTATTCCGTTGACTTTGATATTTTCTATAATGTCAGACGGGTTATTAGGCTCAATATCAATACCACTTTGCGGAGCAGTGCCATTTGTATTCGATACATACAAATTATCAAGGGTAATATTTCTTCCAGAGGTAATTGAGATCCCATTTCTCCTGTTATTACTAATTCGGGTATAAGATATACTCACTGCTTCACTCGTCACTCCATTATCATTCCCAACATATATACCGTCTCCCCAGCAATTATTTATTTGCCCTCCAATTATCGAAATATTTTTTGAGCCACGTATAGATATCCCCATTCCCCATTCCCCTATCTTACTTAAGTGCTTATTTCTGTCTCCCACAATGTTTGGGTAATAAACTTTAACATTAGCAACGTCAATAATACTTATTATCACGTAATCTTTTCGCTTATTAGGTTTAACTAAGATTCTTGAATTCCTTTGAAATATAAGTATCGAATTATCTCTAAGTTTCAAACCATTTTCATTTATCAGTACTGGAAATGCAGGCATAAGAACAATAGATTGTTTATCAATAGCAGTTTGCAAAAATTGAGTATAGTCAGCGCCACCATTTTGGACATAACCAGCTGGAAGTACCTTTGTCATATCGAATGCTTGTTTTTTCAGCTCATTAGATACGGAAACATATTCTGACGGCACACTCTTTCTTGTATAAAATTGTTGCTGGCCATAAGAATCTAAAACTAGACATATACATCCTATAAATATCAGACTAAAAAATGTCGAATGCATTCTCTTGAATCTAAAAGTTCTATTAGGCAAAGAAATGGAATCAATTACTCTCATGATATTTAATGTTTTAATGAAATTTTTCCTGGTTTTTTAAATTACGATAATGATCTTGATCTCTATATTTAAAAACTTTAGCTGGATGCCCACCTGCAATACCAAAATCAGGGATATCGGTTACAACAACACTTCCGGCCTGAATAATAGCACCTTCACCAATGGTTACCCCTCCTAGAATAATTACTCTATGACCAATCCAAACATTATCCTTAATAGTAACATTTCTTTTAATATATGTTTTATCGTAAGGGATTGCATCTCCATTAATGTTGTGGTTCTGAGCAATAATTCTGCATTCAGCTCCAGAATGAAAATTATCTCCAATTTGTACAATTCCCCCTTTTGATATTAGCATCCCGTTAAAATTTACATTTGAACCTAAATGTACATTTTTATTAACGATGGTTTTTCTATTGGCCTTTACTCTACCTTTATACGATCCGCAACTTTTACGTACCAAGTACGTCCAAAAGTACGATCTAATTTGACTATATAAACTTAATATTTTCATTCTTCTATTTAATATTCAAATTTAGAAATATCTGGATATAAGGAACTTGATGTTTTAAATGTATAAATTTTCGCCCCCATATTCTCCGTTGCAAAGCGATTTTGTTCAATAACTATGTCTTTCACTGTATATAAGCGTGTAGAAGAATCCATATGTTCGTGCTTCTCTCTATTATTATTTAGTTCGCTAAGCGTCCTAAGCATAGGATACTTCTCATAATTAATTTCTTTATCATAAAAATGTGCCCCATCATTCATATCTATTCCACAAAGGACGATCTTCTTAAATCCCAGAATAAGAGCTAAGGGAATTAACTCCCCTATTGTGCTACCGAATTTTGGAATCGGTAATACTTCTTTCGTAGAAGTGAGAAATCCATTCTTGTTTAACACTTGCATAAAGAGGTATGGATTAACCTTATTTTTAGAACTAATTGGGCATTCCGGCATTAGAAAAATATTTTCCCTAAAGTTGTTCTTTATAAACGTGCCAATTTTTGAATTAAAGAATTTTTGGTTATTGACACCATCTCCTCTCGCAAAAAAATTCACTTTAGTGTACCTCTCTTTTTTATCTGTCAACATATCTGTCATTAATTGATCTAAGCTATCGGCAAATGCCTTTTGCTTGTCATCACTTCTTCTATAAACAGATTGGATAATGTAAGCGGATGGGATAAAATCATGACAAAACCAAAAGTTAAATCCCCATGATTCATTTTTCTTTATATAAGACCATTCTTCATCTGTTATTTCGTTTATACTCGGGCCACTACCTAATATAAACAGCGTATCTGACTTTTTATTATCCGAAATACTTTTAGTATTTAAATAGTTATAGCCATCTTTTACTGAACCCTTTATAGCTATTATTGATTTAAGAGTCTCATTAAGCATAAGTAAGGCTGTTTTATAATCTCTGACCATAACAAATTTAAAGACACGATTAAAGCCTTTCCTGTGATATGGGAGAAGCTCTTTAATAAGAACGTATCTCTTTAATAATTGTATAAATTCTTTTAATTTATTCATATTAAATTGTTAAATAGTTAAACGTTAACAAGATTCGGATTGTTCAATATCACAACTATTGTCTTTTTTATATTTAATAACTCTTTACGGTTTAAAACCAAAAATATTAATAGAACAATAATATAGAGGAAGTAGTTATTATAGGAAGATAATGACACGTACATGCTAAATAAATACGGCACAAGTAATCTTATGGGGAAAGCATCCATAATTATTTCTTTATAATCTACAGGTATTTCCAAAATACTTCTACAAGCAATAGCTAGTAAAAAAAGAAAAGTGAAATAAGAAATTACAATTGAAAATATTGCTATATGAGGGGGCACAAAGAAATAAAAGACTAATATTAACCCCGCTATAACATTTACAGTTAAAGAAATAAATGCTATTGAACCTAGTTTTCTATCTCTGCCTTTAGCTATAAGGAGCTCCTGAAATCCATAGCAATTATTATATATAATAAGACCTAAAACAGTCAGGCTAAACATAGAAACAGCACCAGTGTACTTCGGTATAAAATAAATGAACAAAGGGAAAAAGAGTATTGCGAGATGGGCAACTAAATGAGTCATTGTCATATACTCTTGTCTCGGGCCTGAAATTAAAGCTAAAGCGTCCTTACCACTTTTTGATAAACGATTAATTAATTTTGGAAATACCAAGAATGAAAATGATTTAAACAATAAAATAATTGCATTAGCTAAAGAGAAAGCAAAAGTAAATAATCCAAATTCTTCTACAGTATATTTCATACTAACAAATGAACGCGTAGAGTAAAGGATAAAATAGAAGCTGGAGCTATAAAGAAACAGATGAAGCCCTTTTTTCATAAGCTTTTTAGTTAATTCAAAATTCCAACTAAATTTTATCTTGATCGGTAATTTTATAAGACATAAAGCAACTGTCAATATTAATGATACGGGTACAAGCCATAACATTATTAATAAAAGAACCTCACCTTTAAAGAAAAACATAAATAAGAAGTTCAGAATTGGCAATAAACTCTGACAAATTGAAATAATCTGAATATCCCCATAAATTCTCAATAACGACAAGAGCGTCGGGACAAAGTAATTGAGGATAATACTTAGGATTACGACTAAATAATAGTGTGAAAAATTGTACTTATCACCAAGACCAATACTTGAATTCTGAATAAGGATTAAAAACATACATGCTAAGGCGCAGAGAACAAATTCAATAATAATAGTTGACCCCAATAATTCTGATACATATTCATTGTCCTCCTTGTGTATTGATCCCAATGCGTTAAATGATTGAGTTACTCCAAAATCAATTTGATTAAAATATTGAATTATTAAATTCGAAAAGCCACAAACTCCTAAATAATAGGGCCCCAAATTCACTGCAATTATTATGGAATTTATAAACTGCAGTAAATAGATGAGATATCGACTAGATAAATAAACAATTATCTTGTTTCCCAATACTTTTTTAATTAGACTTTTACTCACATTTCAAATATTTAATAATAATTTTAAATTAAATGGCTATAAAAACTACAGATAATTTGTTTTTATTTTCTTCCTTTGGTTTGTTTACCCATCAAAAACTCTGCAAAATTAAAATCATCGATTGTATCTATATCGACTGATTTTATCGCATCCATCAAATATGCGAATGAGTTTTCTGTGTAATAATTATCATTCTCAATTAAATGGGTTTTGAAGATGTAAATTGCCCCATTTGGAAAATACGAAGTTCTTTCTAATTGACGATTAGTTGCTACATTCTCAAAAATATTTTCAAATCTCCCGCTTTCATCAATGTATTTGTGCCATTTAATAGGATGATGTTCTTTACAATAGCTAACGATTGAGTCTGCATTTCTATCTTTAAACAATTTAATAGCATCATCAATGTCTTGACCTGTCCTAAAGGGACTTGTTGGTTGCAAAACTATAAACTCATTAATAAGGATGTCTTCTTTGTTCTCTAATTCTTTAATTGTATATCTGTATACATCAATAGATCGAGAATTATCGTCAGCTAAATGATCAGGGCGCATAAATGGGCATTCCGCTCCATAAGAAATAGCGACAGCAGCTATTTTTTCACTATCGGTACTTACTATCACTTTTGAAACGTACTTAGCTGAGATGGCAGCTTCAATTGTATATGCAATCAGAGGCTTTCCGTTAAGCATTTTTATATTTTTGTCTGGCAACCCTTTTGAACCGCCTCTAGCTGGAATAATGGCTAACATATGAAAGTTCTAAAATTTAATTTGTAAAATATCCTTTTGAGCCTTTTCAAAGTCCTCATGTTTTCCAACATCTAACCAATAACCTGCCAATGGATAAGACAGCACTTTACAGCCTTCAGCCAACAACTTTTCCATGAGATCTGTTGTATCAAAATAAGACTCTTTAGGCAGATACTTCAGAACTTCCCTTTTCATCAGGTAAATCCCTCCGTTAGAATAATATGTATAAGTAGGTTTTTCCTTAAAACTTTGTACATGACCATCTGTAGTTTCCAAAACTGCATACGGTATATTTACCTCATAAGGGATGGTCACCACTGCAAAATCAACATCTTTTTTGATGAAATCTAAAAAAAAGTGTTCATAATCCAGGTTTGTCAAAACATCGGAATTAGTAACTAGCACGTAATCATGCTCAAAATCATTAATCTTCGAGACAGCACCTATCGTACCCAATGGTTCATCTTCCCAAACGTACCGGATTAGAACATTCTTATTCTCTCCATTACCAAAATAATTTTCAATTTGTTCTCCCAAATATTTTACAGAAAACCAAAAATCATCAATTCCATATAGCGCCAAACGATCTACGTTATGTTCCATGATCGGTTTATTGCCAATCTTTAGAAGAGGTTTAGGCGTAGTATCCGTTAATGGTTTAAGCCTTTGCCCTCTGCCTCCAGCCATAATAACTGCATCAACAGGGAGATAGGATCTCGTTTCCCTGAAATTAATCACATTAACCACCCTACTATCTTTGTCAAGGATTGGAAGAATTCGAAAATTACCTTCCCGGTACTCAATAACCTTATCTATATCCATTTCTCCTTTTCGAAGATAACGCGGATTAGACTGAATGATATTGCTAACAGGATCTGATGTCGCCATTCCTTTTATTAAACCACGCCTAACGTCTCCATCCGTTAATGAACCAATTAGCTTATCTTCTTCATCTACTACAAATAATATTGCATCTTTAGCAAGATAATCCAACTGGACAAGGGCTTGCATTATTTTGCTATTAAATGGAATTAAATGATCTTTATAATTTCTCATATTGCTAACTTTTCAGGTTATTAAGTATTAAGTTCACGGTGCCGGAACGATAATAAATATTATTTCCTTTAAAATTTTTTCTTTCTAAAGCAAGAAAAAATGCCCTAACCATTTCGGTGGCGGAGAATGGAACATTTATTATATTATCGCTTTGAGCTCTTCCTTTTTGTCTGTCGCCTACATTTAATACGTATTTACCAAATGATGCGGCTTCAATAATTCTGCAAAATAATTTAACTTGCCAAAGTTCTCTATTAGAATTACACGCTCTGCTGTCAACTCTCTTAACTTGAATAAAGCATCACGGTAGATTGTTCCAAATGTATCAGCATTTGGCATTGTGATTACAAGCAAAATTCCCTTAGAAATCTCCTTCAGGCCATTCAGCATTTCAGTCGCATACTCAACATTCTTCTCAGGAGAAACTGTTTCGGGGTGAAAAGTTAATAAGGCAAACTCATCTTTGATCTGATATTTTTCCCGGAAATCTGATTCAGTAGGTATCGGCATCTCCGCCAGCTCATCAATAGATAAAGAACCTACGGCAAAAATATTCTCAGAGCTACCAACTAATTCTTCAATTCTTTTTGCAAAAACTTCAGTAGCTGGAAAGTGCTTTTTAGAAGCCAAAGATATTTGGTGACGATAAATATTATCTATTGCACCCAAAGTAGTCTCTCCGCCATGAATATGTGCAAATTTTACACCATAAGGTATGCCAGCTTGAACAGCTGCCGACATTTCATATCGGTCGCCCAGGCAAAATACCCAGTCAAATTGATGACTCCTCCAAAAATCTGCAAATTTTAATACTGTTAAGCCGTAAGCGGTAGAAATTGAAGTTTCATCATCATTTGTAAGAAGAGATGAAATTTCATAAATATTTTCAAAGCCGTCTTCCTTAATGTTGTCTATTGTATACCCATGATATTTAGATAAGTGAGTACCAAAAGCTATAATTTCCAGGGTATAATCCGGGCTTTCTTTTATTTGCTCTAATAAAGGCAGATAAATCCCGTAATCAGCTCTTGAACTTGTTAATACTGCGATTTTCATGTCTATCGAATTAAATCATCAGCTTCAAAGTCTTCCATCGCAATCTTACCCATAAGATCATCCCATCTCATTGGAGAAATACCATCACCAGGACGCTTGACCGTTAGATTTTCCTCTGAAAACACATCTCCCTTGTTTATATCTGTTTTCGCTACAATACTTTTTCTTGCAATAGCGATATTTTTCATTTCCGATTCTGAAGGCTCTTTTAATCCTGAACCAGCAATAGCCAGCTCAATATTACGAATCGCTAAAGACATGGCTTTAAGTTCTGCAGGCTCTAGAGAAGCTCTATGATCAGGGCCTTCCATATTTTTGTCCAAAGTAAAATGTTTCTCAATCATCACAGCTCCCAAAGCAACGGCAGCAATTGGAACTTCAATTCCTAGCGTATGATCAGAATAACCAATGGAAGTTTTAAATTCCTTTCCAATATGTAACATAGCCAACAGGTTCACATCCTTCATCGGTGTAGGATATTCCGTATTACAGTGCAATATTGTAATGTCTTCTTTTTTAATTCCAACATTGACAAAAACAGCAACAGCATCTTTTATTTCATTCAAAGTAGCCATCCCCGTTGAAATGATGACTCTCTTAAATAAATTCCCGGCCTTTCTCAGGTAAGGAAGGTTAGTGATTTCTCCAGATGGAATTTTAACCATATCCATACCTATTTTTGACAGGTATTCCAAAGAATCTAAATCAAATGCAGTGGAGAAGAATTTAATATTCTTCAAATTGCAATATGCGATGATCTTTTCGTGATCATCTTCCGAAAGCTCAAGCTTTTGAAGCATTTGCAATTGCGATTCCGTACTATTTTTAGTATTTTCTATTTGATATTCAGCTTTCTTTGCCTTTATAGAAACTAAATTTGAAGCTTTAAAGGTTTGAAATTTTACGTAATCCACACCAGCATCAACTGCTGCATCAACAAGGCGAAAGGCATTTTCCAAACTTCCATTATGATTTACTCCTGCTTCTGCAATAATTATTACACTTTCCTTTTTCATATCATTATATCTGGATTACCTGCAATTTTATGATTGGCGTACATGAACTATATCAGCTATAACACCCCCTCGACCTGACATTCCTATCATGTGAATCTTATCGAACACTGCTTGGTATATTTACAATTCGCTCTTCTAAAAACTCAGCATTTTTCTGATCATCGCGTTGACAATGATTGTACATCGGCAAGCGATACATTAGTTGCCAGATAGGACGTGTCATTACTTTATTTTCATTAGTTTCTTTTAAGAAAAGATCTCTCTCTACTTTATTTTCCAGTTCTACACACATCAGCCAGTAATTCGCTTTCGTATCCGGAAGCTCTGTTCTGAAATTCACACCCTGTTCCGCAAAAAAATCATGATATATGTCTGCCAATTCTCTTTTACTTTGCAACATTAATGGAAGTTGTTCTAATTGTGCACATGCTAATGAAGCATTTAGATTGGGCATTCTATAGTTGTACCCTAATTCATCATGATAGAACTCATAAGGATGGGGTCTCTTAGCAGTAGTTGTTAAATGCTTTGCTCTTTTTCCAATCTCAAGATCATTTGATACAATGGCACCACCGCCACCACAGGTTATTGTTTTATTCCCATTAAAAGAGAATATGCCTAGCTTACCAAAGCTTCCAGTACTACGCCCCTTATATTTACTCCCAAGAGACTCGGCTGCATCTTCTACTAACGGGATATTCCATTTATTGCAAACCGTAATTAGCTTGTCCAAATGAACAGGAAAGCCGAAAGTATGCATAGGCAAACAAGCTGAAATCTTTCTGCCACTTGTTTTATTATAACAGACATCGTCTCTAAGTTCTGCATATTCTTCCAAAAATGCATCAACTGCTATTGGAGATAAGCCCATTGTGTCAAGGTCAACATCAACGAAAACAGGGATTGCTCCATTATAAGCAATAGCATTAGCAGTGGCTACAAAAGTTAGTGCCTGTGTAATTACTTCATCTCCTGATTCAACTCCAGCAAGTCGAAGAGCCACCTGCAACGCAGCTGTGCCATTCACAACCGCAATTGCTTTCTGTGAACCAGTCGCTACTTGCATCATGTCTTCGAAACGATCAACATATGCACCTACGGAAGAAACGAAAGTAGAATCAATAGTATCCAGCAAATATTTTTTTTCATTACCTCTAAACCTGGGTTCGTGCAATGGAATGAACTCTTTGGTGTTATATGAATTTTGAATAAACGAAATAATATCTTTCAGATCCTTCATATTACATTTTTGCATCTAAATATTTACCTGTTTCCTTATGTCCAAAATCCGGGATCATCTTAAAGAATAATTCAACAATATCTTCTTTAGACCACGATTTATTTGATTTCAGCTCTTTGATTCGTGACGAAAACAAATTTAACAGTTCATCATTAAAATAAAATTCATTCTTTATTACCCCTAGATTATCAAACCTCTCCATATCCAAAACTTCATTTTCGGTGAAGAATTCTTCGAAATCCTTTTCCCCGGTAGTATCACTATTGGTAAACAAGCAAGGCCATTGTCCTTTTTTAGGCAATGTTTTAATTAGTTCTCTGGCCTCATCTTCACTTTCGCATAAATAAGGCTCAAATCCTAACTCTTTTAAATATTTAACCCCAATATCTGCAAAGGTGATCAAGTGCAGACTTTCACTAAGTTTAGGAAAGAACACATCGCGATTCTCACCAAAAATGCAAGACATCAGACAAAGCTCTCCAGATTCTTTCGGTATTACAAAATATCGTTTAATATCGTTAGGCGCTACTATTGGTTGTAGTTTTTGAATTCTCTGATTAAAGCCATGTAACAATGAACCGTCTGAAAAAGCGACGTTTGCAAAACGTGCAGTTGAGATATTTATATCTTTACTTCTACGCATCAAAAACATTTCCATAATGCGCTTAGATGCTCCCATCATGTTTACTGGATTTGCAGCTTTATCAGTCGATACACAAAAATACTTCTTGACCCCTTTGGCAATAGATTGCTGAATTGTTTTATCAGTGTTAAAAACATTTACATCAATCATACGCATTAACGTAAACGGATCTTTTTCACTACGTACATGTTTTAAAGCAGACAGATTTAGTACGTAATCATATTTACCATCACTTTCAATAAATGCATCATATTCAACGGAGCCAATATCCAGAGCAAAGGTCTGGAAATCGCCCCCGATATATCCAAAAGAACTCCGAATATCTCTAACTAATTCAACCATGTTATTCTCACTAATATCAACAACATGTAGTTTTAGAGGATTTCGTTTAAATATCTCTTTTGTGACCGCCTGTCCAATAGATCCCGCTCCGCCAATAACCAAGAACTTTGAATTTGAGACAATATTCTTTAGTTCACTTTCGTGTTTACGAATATCGCCAGGAAAGAGCTCCTGATTTCGCCCAATTAGATTTAAAATATTCATCTGTATAAATTATTACAATTTACCGTCTGCAATATCACCAAGTATACCTTTCACATCGTAAATTACTTTGTTTTCTTTGCAAAGAGCCATTAAGTCTAATTTTTTAAATTGATCATGTGCTACCGCTAAAACAATTGCATCGTAATCTCTGAAGTCGTTTAGCTCTCTAATGGAATCCCAACCATATTCATGCTTAACTTCAGCAGGTTCCGCCCAAGGATCATAAACTGTGATATTTGCATCATAGTCCTTTAACGCATTTAATACATCAATGACTTTAGTGTTCCGAACATCTGGGCAGTTCTCTTTAAAAGTTATACCAAGAACTAGGATATTGGCGTTTTTTACTGGTATATCTTTCTTCACCATCAATTTAACAACCTCATGAGCAACATACTCACCCATACCATCATTTAGTCTTCTCCCAGCTAAAATAATTTCGGGATGATATCCATGCTCTTGAGCCTTTTGTGCTAAATAATAAGGATCAACTCCAATACAATGCCCGCCTACCAGCCCTGGCTTAAATGGAAGGAAATTCCATTTCGTACCTGCAGCTTCCAATACTGCATGGGTGTCAATATTCAATCTATTAAATATTTTAGCCAATTCATTTACAAAGGCAATATTAATGTCTCGTTGTGAATTCTCTATTACCTTAGCTGCTTCTGCCACCTTAATAGATGGTGCTAAGTGTGTCCCCGCTATAATGACAGACTTATATAATTGATCGACTTTCTGTCCAATTTCTGGTGTAGAGCCAGATGTCACTTTTAAAATTTTCTCTACCGTATGCTCTTTATCACCTGGATTGATGCGCTCTGGAGAATAACCTGCAAAAAAGTCTTTATTGAAGATCAAACCCGATATTTTTTCTAAAACGGGAATACACTCCTCCTCCGTTACTCCAGGATAAACAGTTGATTCATAAATAACAATGTCACCTTTAGACAATACTTTGCCGACTGTTTCGCTGGATTTATACAAAGGTGTTAGATCAGGACGATTATTCTTATCAACTGGTGTAGGAACTGTTATGATATACACATTACAACCTTTTATATCAGCTAGATTTGATGAGCAGTATAATCCATTTGAATCTGAAGGTTTATCAACTAAAACAGACTGCAGCACGTCAGCCGATACTTCCAGTGTGGAATCAGTTCCTGAATTTAATTCATTAATTCTTCCTTGATTAATATCAAAACCGACTACAGGGTATTTCGTAGCAAACAAACGCGCCAAAGGTAAACCTACATAACCAAGACCAACAACTGTGATTTTTATATTTTCTAGAGATGACATATATTTTATTAATATTTTTATTTCAAATTATTCCAATACCATTTAACAGCCTCTTTTAAACCCTCTTTTATTACATGTGTTGGCTTATAACCTAAAAGATTTACAGCTTTTTCAACACTAGCTAGAGAATGAGGAATATCTCCAGCTCTATTGGGTCCATGTGTCACTTCAACTTTTGCGATTTCAGTATCATATTCTGTTAAAAACTCTTTTAAATATTCAATTAGTTGATTCAATGTAGTGCGATCCCCAACTGCAGTATTATATACAGTGTTAATTGCTTCTGAATTTTCAGTAGTCATAGCTAGTTCATTCATTTGAACTACATTATCTATATAAGTGAAATCTCGTGAGTAATCCCCGGCTCCGTTAATAATGGGGCTTTCATGATTCATGAATTGCATAGTAAATTTAGGAATAACAGCAGCGTATGCTCCTTTTGGATCCTGCCTACGACCGAAAACGTTAAAATAACGCAGGCCGATAGTTTCTAAACCATATGCCTTAGAAAAGATGTCTGCATACAACTCATTGACATACTTGGTAATTGCATAGGGAGACAAAGGCTTGCCAATGACATTCTCGACTTTAGGAAGATTCTGTGAGTCACCATATGTAGAGGAGCTTGCCGCGTAAACAAATCGTTTAACTTTAGCATCGCGAGATGCGACTAACATATTAAGAAAACCTGAGACATTTACATCATTTGTAGTTATAGGATCATTAATTGATCGAGGAACAGAACCTAAAGCTGCTTGATGCAGAACATAAGTTACTCCCTTAAGTGCGTTATTGCAATCTTCTATATTACGAATATCCCCCTCATACAATTCAAAATTCTCATTTTTCATAAAAGGATCTATGTTGTATCTATGACCTGTCGAAAAATTATCCAACACACGTACTTTATAGCTTTTGGATAAGAAATATTCACATAGATTAGATCCGATAAAACCGGCTCCGCCAGTAATTAAAATTACTTTACTATCACTCATTTTTATTGATCGTATAAATTAAAACCGCTTGAAGAAATCTTTTAATAATTCAGATAATCCTTTACTTCCATGCTTTACATCGTCAGAATAATATCCGTAACCATATCCATATCCGTATCCATACCCATAGTTACCGCCAATTTGAACACCATTAAAAACAATATTTAATTTAGGGAATTTATTAGCTTTATGTAAATTATCTAATTGGGAGATCTGATGTTTAAAGGTTACGCCATGCCGAACAATGTATAAACTTGCATCTGCCAAACGTGCCAGTATTTGCGCATCAGTTACTAAACCAATTGGAGGCGTATCGATTATTATTTCCTCAAAATTCTCTCTTAAATATTTAAATAACTCCTCCATTTCATTACCAGTCAATAATTCTGATGGATTTGGAGGTATTGGTCCTGAACCAATAACCATAAGGTTAGGACTTATACCTGATGGTTGGATAATATCAGCAAAGCTGGCTTTTCCAATCAAATAATTACTCAGTCCCATCTTATTGCTTAAATTTAAATACTTACTAACCTTTGGCTTACGTAAATCTAATTCTAATAGAATAGTTTTTTTGCCACTGATTGAAAGTGCAGTTGCAATATTACTTCCAACAAAGCTCTTGCCCTCGCCAGACATACTAGAAGTGATTAGGGTAACTATCCCCTTTTTCTCATGTTGCTTACCGTGTATATATTGTAAATTTGTCCGAATTGCCCGGAACTGTTCAGCGATAGCCTTTCTACTGCTAACCTGAACAACAATAGGTTCTCCACCATCTTCATACATTAATTCTCCTAAAACAGGCGTCGAAGTTAACTTAGATATATCAGAAGATGAAATCACTTTATTATTTATCAAATCTTTACTGTATAAATAGCCTATAGGTAATAATAGCCCGACTAAAAAAGACATCAAATAAGTTAAAGCTTTCTTTGGTTTAATGGGATTCGTTGTTGCAAATGCAGCATCTACTACCCTACTATCTGCAACTGCAGACGCATAAGATAAAGCAGCCTCTTCCTTTTTTTGAAGTAAGTACAAATAAAGGCTCTCTTTAATGCTTTGCTGGCGTTTAATGCTAATAAATTTACGCTCTTGGCCGGGAATTTTTTTAATCGACCCCTCATATTGAGTGTTATTTGACATCAAACCCTTTAGGGTGCTTTCTAAAGTTTGTTGGACATTTTTTATCCCTGCTCTAATCCCTGCTCGAGTTGCCTCAATTTGCTGATTAATAGGTTCAAACATAGGGTTGTTTGGTTGCGTAGTAGCCAACAAATTTATTTTCTTCAATTGTAACTCACTCAATTGATTAATCTGACCTAAAAGTACAGGATCATCAATGCCCATAGTACTTGGTAATTTCTCTTGGGCGCTTTCCGAATCCACATACCTCTGCAAATTCTTTATTATTCCCAATTTCAGATTTACTTCATTTAACTTTGCATCATTAGCCTTAACATTATCCAAATAGAGGGATGCTTCGCTACTTATATCGGTTAAACCTTGGCTACTTTTAAAACCTTCTACGTCTTTTTCAACTTCGACCAATTCTCCAGTAATCAAAGCTAATCGTTCATCAATAAAATCGATCGTACTTTGAGTTGTTCTATTTTTATCTCTCAAAGCAGCCTCGTTATACACCTGGATTAACGTATTCAAAACGTCTTTACCTCGGTTGGCAACTGTGCTCTGATATGTTAATTTCAATACAGTTGATTGCTTACTTGCTACCTCAACTGATAAATTAGATAAACATTCATCTACAACTTTTTCAGGGTTACTAAAAGAAAATGTAAACGATTCTTGTATTTGTTTTGGGAAAAAAGAAGTTTTATCGATTTTATAGGTACCTAGATAATTCCGTTGCAATTGATTCAGTGGACTCACTATAGATATCCGTACTTACAACCCTTCCTTCTGCGCTCAAATTAACATCTAGAAACAATCTTTTAACGACAGATCTCATTAATGTTTTAGATTGCAAAATCTCAATTTCGTTATCGACGACTTTTGACCCACCAAATAACTCCAGCTGACTTAGCATGTCATCAGAAGCTGTCCCCTTCTTTTCATCCTTAATTAATAGCGTACTACTAATCCCATAAACAGGTTTGGTATAACGTAAATATAAAAAGGCTAAAATTAGTGTGAAGACTATTCCTAGAAAAAAAACAGGCCAGTGATACAAGTACTTCCTTATAATTTCCCCTAAATTTATTTTATCTTGGTCAATGCTTAAATCATTAACACTTTCAGAATTCATTATTTCATTCATAAATATAATACTCTATTAAAAGCGACTAATGATTAATGCAATTACTGACAACGCAGATAGAACAATACTTACATTTCTGTAGCTTGAGTCCACACTTGCGTATTTCGCCTTGCCAGGTTGAATGTACAAGACATCATTGTTTTGCAAATAATAGTAAGGAGAATTAAACAATTCTTTATTTTGCATATCCAGTCGAATGTATTGTCTTTTACCATCAATCTCGCGAACCAATAATACATTATTACGCACAGCAGTAATCGTTAAATCGCCAGCCATACTCAAAGCTTCCGAAACATTTACACGCTCATTATTTACAGGATAAACCCCAGGCCTAGCAACATCTCCCAAAACAGATACTCTAAAATTAACTAGTCGGATACTAACTACAGGCTCCTTAAGGTAATTCACTAATTTATTCTGAATTAAGGCTCTGGCTTCACTTGTAGTCAAACCTTCTATCCGAACAGGGCCTAATAAAGGTAGCTGAATTTCGCCTCTATCATCTACCATAAAGCCATTAGCAGTATTTGATGGATTTACATTTGCTGCAGTACTTCCCTGCAAAGAACTCGTTGTGCCCATATTAAAAATAGCAGACGCTTCAGGATTTAAACTACTCACAGTAATGGCTAAAATATCATTCTTCTGAATTTTAAACACTACCTTATTCAAGATGTTTTCTTGAAGCAATGAATCAGCTGGTAGGTTTGTAAAATAGGGTACGGTTTTATATTTCACGCCACAAGAACTCATAAAGAGTACAGCAACAATTAAATAAAGAAATTTTCTCATAGGCTTATATAGCACATTTATTAAATTTTCCAAAGATAATACTTAAGATTTACTCCTCTATGATAAATAATCATTAATTATTAGGTTCAATAATAAATACAAATTATCCTCTGTTCTAATTCACAGCCCCAATCACAAATTCCATACCATAAAGTTTTAAATTTTATACTTAGCTTCGTATTGATTAATTATTATAAAAAAAGATCACATGTTTTTTTTCAATCGTTCCAGTAAATTTAAGTATACTGATTTTAGCTCAATAGGCATTGACATGCATTCTCACCTAATTCCAGGGGTTGACGATGGCTCAAAGGACATACAAGATAGTATTCAATTAATTTCCGGATTAAAAGAATTAGGGTTTCATCATTTGATTACTACACCGCACACTTTACAAGACATCCACCCCAATACCACCGAAACCTTAAGAGATGGACATTCTAAACTAGAGGGCAAGTTACCCGATGGAATTACCTTAAACCTTTCTTCAGAATATTATCTTGACGAACAATTTCAAAATCAACTTACGGAAGGGAATTTAATGCCATTGCCGGGTAATAGATTGTTGGTAGAATTTAGTCAGATATCAAGACCTCATGACCTGGAAGAGGTTTTCTTTGATCTTGGCATTAAAGGTTATCAGATTATCCTTGCCCATCCAGAACGATATTTGTTCTTTCACAAACAGTTCGATTACTACAAACGAATTAAAGAAATGGGCGTTGAATTGCAGATTAATGCACTATCCTTAACAGAACATTATGGAAAACATGTAAAATCAATTGCGGAAAAATTAATTGAAAAAGACATGATTGATTTTATTGGAACAGATATCCACCACATTAGGCACCTGGAAGGTTTAAAAAGAGTTCCATTAACAAAGCATTTCGAACGTTTGCTACACAGTGGGTTACTAAAGAATACTACCTTGCATTCTCATGGCCAGTAAGCACTTGCCAGGCCGTTAAGAATACAATCTTTAAATCCAAAAGAAAGGACCAGTTTTCTAAGTACCAGATATCGGCTTCAACCCTTGCAGCCATAGAATCGTCGATCCTTGTTTCACCCCTGAATCCTTTAACCTGCGCCCAGCCGGTAATGCCCGGCAACAAAAAATGTCTGACCATGAATTGGTCTATAATGGCGGAATATTCGGCAGTATGCTGCAACATATGAGGCCTTGGCCCTACCACAGACATCTCTCCCATCAATACATTAAAAAACTGGGGCAACTCATCAATGCTGTTCTTACGCATAAACGCACCAATTTTAGTAATCCGGTCATCGTCTTTAGTTGCTTGCTTGCAATCTGCATCCGAATTCACTTTCATGCTTCTGAATTTGAGACAATAAAAGGGCTGGTTGTCTTTTCCTGATCGCAGCTGCTTAAAAAAAACAGGTCCTTTTGATTCCAGCTTGATCAAAATTGCCATAAGTGGCAGCATCCAGCTCATCACAAAAACAATGATCATAAGCGAAAACACCACATCAAAGATCCGTTTAACGACCTGGTTAATCATGATCTCCAAAGGCTCCATCCGCTGACTCAATATGGGTATATGCCCATACACCTGCACTTTAACATTCTTTTTAAAATAGTGTTTTATGTCGGGTACAAGTTTAAAACGGATCATCTCCTTATCTGCCTCCCGCATCAGGGTATTTATCTTATCCAATGAACTATCGGGTAATGCGCAAAAGATCTCCCGAATACTGCTCCCCTTAACGTAATCGATGCAGTCGCTTACCTTRCCCAAAATATTAAAGCCCTCATCATCATCCGCAATATCATCGTCAAAAAAACCAACCACCTTATAACCCAGATGCGTATCAAACTCCATATGTTTTTTAAGCGCCAAACCCAATGGGCCTGCTCCTACAATAACCACCTTCTTGTAATTGATTAAACTTTCTCTCCTGGAACGACGAAACAGCAAAAACACAATCTTTCCGACAAGGAATAGGCCCGAAAACACCACAAAAGTAAACGACAGTAATTGATAAGATTGGTTTAGGTCTTTTATGGTATAGATCAGAATGCCCATGAAGGCTGCAAACAAAAGCAAGGACCCTAAAGCCTGCTTAATGGTTGGAATGGCATCCTTAACAAAAATATCGCTATACAAGCGGGTGAGCTGTGTTACATTAAACCATACAAAATTGATGAGGAGGACATTCAGTAAATTGATATGCTGAAGATCTGTAAAGCTAACGCTTTGATAGGTCATCACATAACCAATATAACCCGCCAGGTTGATCAGAAACAAATCAATCAATATACTTATTACTTTATAATAAGTCCGGTACTGTTCATTCATATATAAGTGCAAACTTAGTCATAAATTTAGATTATGATTTAAATATGCTAAATTTGACGATTCATCTATCAGACTTGAAACAATTTTTAACAGGTTCATACAACCGTATAAAAGACACCAATATCTTATCGAATTTTGCGAATCTGAGTAGCATTCAGCTTTCGAATATACTGTTGTTAATTATTATCTTTCCGATCATTACCCATAAAATTGGTATCGAGGCCTTTGGTTTTGTAATGCTTGCCAATTCATTTTCTTCATTAGCCGGAATCATTGTCAATTATGGCACAAATCAAACAGGAATAAGGGACATCGCAGGAAATCTTAAAGACCCTGAAAAACTAAGAGCGGTATTCTACAATACCTTATGGATAAGATTATTATTCTTTATTGCATATATCCTGGTTGTTTATGTAATGCAATGGTTCAACATTAAGTATTATTTATTTATACTTTACGCCATTCCATTGGTACTCTCAGAGGTACTGAATCCTCTCTTTTTCTTCATAGGAATTGAAAAATTAAAGTTTTACAACATTTCAAATCTAGCTTCAAAAGTATTGTCTATTATTTTGCTCATCTTCTTTATAAAAGATGCCCGGGATGCGGAATGGGTAAATTTTATTATGGGAATGGCCACGGTGGTTACTTTTTCATACCTCCTGCTCAATGCAATCCCGAAGTTTAGGCTCTCCTTTCAACTTCCGGTAAAGGCTGATATCTGGAGAATTACCCGAGACAACTTTTACCTGACAATAAATAACATCTCTACCAACCTGCAACAATCCATTATCATTTTTGCCCTTGCTAAATGGGGCAATGCCTCCTGGCTTGGAGCATATACACTTTGCGATAAAGTAGTCGGCTCTTCCAGGATTCTGCTCATTACCGTATCTAATGCAATGC
>NZ_JBFTIZ010000051.1:0-34694 GCF_056395165.1 Pedobacter sp. 10L46_2 | reverse complement strand
CAACCGATCTGTGTGAATAGTTTATACCCTCCGCTAAAAGAAGGGAAAGTTAATTGGTTTTTAAAGAATTGCAAGGGACGCGGAGGTCTTGTGCCTAATCATCAAAGTCAATCCTATAAGCGCATAAATACTCAAAACAACTAACGATACGATATTAACTGAAACGGCTATGTCCTTAGATTTCATGAACAGTGTTAATATAGAAAGCCCTATACCTGCACCTAAAAAATACGATGTTGTACCAATGCTAGATCCAAGACCATAATGCGCTTTAGGAATGCCTTGTACAGAGAGTACCGATAGGGCGGTGTAGCTCAATGTCATCCCTAGTCCGGTAACAAAGGTGGCCGATAGCAGTACCAGAACCAGCGAATGATTAAACAGCACGCTACTGGTTAAAAACAATCCGCCAATAAGCATACACAGCATTCCGGCTATGCCCAGTTGCGAAACCGTAAGCCTTTTGGTTAATACAGGTATCCCTAATTTTGCCACAACGGCCGAGAGTAAACTAAACGGAACCAACAACAATCCAGACTTTGCAGCACTTAAATTCATATCCTTTTGCAGAATCAGTGAAACCATAAACAGGAAACCTGTAAAAAATGCCCCTAAAAGAATAAACACCAAATTGGCCGTAACAACAGAACTGGAATTAAATATAGACAAGTCTATTAGCGGTTCCGAGAGCCTTGTAAGTCTGTTGTATAATACCTTAACACAGATTAGAATGGCAACAGCTAGGAAAAGCAGCAATGCCGAGTGGCTTTGAAACTCGCCAATGGTATGCACCGCGTAACTGATCATTAACAGCGTTGCGGCTAGCAATAAACCCGAAATAACATCGGGTGCTCTTTTGTTCTTTTCTGCTACATCGGCCTCCAGGTAAAAATAAGCAATAATAACTACCAGGAATAGGATAGGTACGTTGATCAGGAAAACCCAGTGCCATCCCCATAGGGTGCTAATGATGCCTCCAAAAGAAAGTCCGCTTCCAGATCCTATGGCGGCAAAAGAACTGAAAATACCAATTGCCTTGCTTCGCTCTTTTTCTTCTGTGAAATTATGGATGACTATGGATAGGGACGAGGGCATGATCAACGCGGCTGCTAAACCTTGTATGGCCCTAAAAACAGCTAGCATTTCGAATGACGTGGATAAACCGGCACCCAACGAGGTGATTAGAAACAGCACAGAGCCGATCATAAATACCTTCTTTTTACCTACTACATCTGATAGTTTACCGCCAATAATCAGAAACCCTCCGTAAAGCAATACGTACAAGGTTTGCAGCCATTGCACCTGATCGTTGCCAACTCTAAACTGGGCTTGTATAGATGGTATGGTGAGGTTGATGATGGCAATATCCAGGGCTTCTACAAAAATGGCCATAGAAGCAATCATCAGAATGATATTCTTTTTTGAAAACATAAGTTAGCTCGTTGTCCTGTCAAAAGTAGAAATAATGATTTTCTGATTGAAGAGATAAAAAATAATAAGAACAATTATGTTGATATTTGTATTTTTATAGAACAAGTGCGTTTTAAGTGCTTCAAAAGATGTCGAAAACAGAACAACAGAAATTACCCGAAATTAGTTTAGATGGCAAAGACCATGAAATACTAAAACTAATAGAATCGAATAGCAAACTTACTGTGAGGGAAATTGCTTCGCAAATTCATTTAAGTCCCACGCCAACACATGATAGAATTAAGCGCTTAGAGAAAAGTGGTGTAATTAAGCAGTATTCTGCGGTGTTAGATAAGCGTTTGGTTGGCAAAAGAATGATTGTGCTGTGTATGGTTACTTTAAGAGAGCACAACAAAAAAGCCGGGGCTATTTTTGTGAATGCCATACAGGGGTTTAAAGAGGTTATTGAATGTTATAATATTTCTGGTGATTTTGACTTTATGCTCAAAATTGTAGCCGAGGATATGGAAAGTTATCATACGTTTTTTGTAGATAAGTTAACGGAAGTGCCGGGAATTGGACAGACTAAGAGCGTGTTTGTAATGGATGTGATTAAGGAAACGCATAATTTGATGTAGGAAGGATGACGAGTGCGTTTAATCCTCGACCTCTAACGTGTAATACGATACCTTGTTAAACAATTCCTCTGGTAAAAATGGTTTTATAATGTAATCATCAATACCTGCTTCTTTTATCTGATCTTGTATTTCGGCAGCCAGGTTTGCGGTAAGGGCTATTATCGGTATTTTAACTCCAGATTTGCGCATCTTTTTTGCAGCCTCATATCCATCCAGAATAGGCATTTGTAAATCCATAAGCACCAGCTGATGTTTGGCGCCATCAAATTTGTGAAGCGCCTCAAATCCGTTTAAAGCCACATCAATTGATGCTCCCCAACCCTCAAGGTATCGCTGTGCAACAAGAACATTCATCGGGTTATCTTCTACTAAAAGTATATGTATCCCCTCAAAAGGTTTAGATTTTTCTTTAATGGCTTCAGAGTTATAATTGATTCCGTTTCTTTTTCCGGCCTTTTCAAAAGTTTGCTCAAAATAGAAGGTAGAACCCTTGCCTTCAACACTTTTTACATTAAGCGTAGAATCTTGCAGTTCAAGAATCTTTTTTGATATTGCCAATCCAAGTCCGGTGCCGCTTGGACCTTTAAATCCAGACGCATTAACTTGCATAAACCGTTCGAAGATAATAGCCAGTTTCTCTTTGGATATGCCGATTCCTGTATCTTTAACCTCCACAGCAATGGTAATTGAAGTTTTATTTTGAGATTCTACAGTTATGGTAACATTTACAGAACCCTTGTCTGTAAACTTAATGGCATTATGCACCAGGTTGGTAATTACCTGAGTAGTTCTGGTTGGGTCGCCCATTACCTTGCTTTGCATTTCTTTATCTATCGATAAATTAAGGGCTATACTTTTGTCTTGCGCTGCCATTTCAAGACCCTTAACAATATAACCTACAATAGAGGCAATATCCATTTCAACGCGCTCAATAGAGATTTTACCCGATTCAATTTTATTGTAGTCCAGAATATCGTTTACAATGGCCAACAGATTATTTGCCGAAAAGCGCAATACATCCAATTGCTCTACCTGATCTTCGCGCGGGTTACTTTTTAACAGTAAATGGCTCATCCCAATCACAGCATTTAATGGCGTCCTAATCTCGTGGCTCATATTGCTCAGGAATTCGCTTTTAGCACTTAGCCCTTCTTCGGCCTGCGCTTTGGCTTGTTTTAAAGCAAAAGAAACCCTGTGCGATAATGCCAGCGACTGAAGGAAAAAGAAGGTGATATAGCACAGGAAGCTGGCCAGTTGGTAAGGAGGGATAAGTAACCAGTAATGAAGCAGAGATATGGCAAATGCCGGGATCAGGGCAAAAGAACTCAATAAAGTGTATAGTGCGCCGGTTCTGTTTCTTCTGTATGCTTTTATATATATGTATGGAACATACAGCAGGCAGAATAACATTACAGCTAAAAACGGATTTATTAATTGGGTAAAATAAACTGCCGGCAAACATATTACCGCTAAACTAAATAAACCGCATATGCCACATATTATTTTAGGTATGGGCATGTTAATGTCTTTAGGAAATAGATAAAGCGTGTAAAGCGCGAACAGTCCTATACCTATAAATAAGGAAAGATACTCTAACCTGATGGTTAGATGCCAGCTTAGGTTCGGGATGATATTATGCAGTACATAAGTGTCTGTACCAATAGTTCTGTAGCAATAGACTATAGAAAAGATGGCAAAAAACAGGATGGCCTTGTCGTTTTTTCCTWGCAGATACAATCCCATAAAGAAAAGGCCGCCCATGATTAAACATCCGGTAAGTATAAGATTTATGGAGGCCGATTGCCGTTCCTTCAGTATCAATTGGTCTCTGTTTCCAATTTGCAGGGGTTTTTTAATGCCTCCTTTGCTATGGTCGAAATTGGAGATTTGCAGTAAAAGATTTAGTGTATCTATGTTGGCAGGTATGGCTACTGTACGGTTTTCCCAATAAGGCATAGAACTTTCTTTATTGGTGCCAACTTTTCCATTGGCTGCTTCTAGTTTACCATTTATATATAGCCTGTAAGCTGAGTAGGTTTCTGGAATGGCCAGTAATAATGTACTTTTATTGTGTGGTAGTAGTAGGGTTGCTTTGTAGGTAGCGTAGCCAAATCCTTTCCATACATATGGGAAATTTACGAGTTTACCACCTTTGGCAGACACGTTTTGAGGCTCTAAAAGCTGATTCCAGTAAAACTCCCACTGCTTGCCTAGTTCTACAATTTTATGAAAAGATTGGGTACGCAGGTCGATTACAGCTTTTGAGTTGACAAACTGAGGAACGCCAGCGCCAGCAGCTTTTTGACAGCTAATTAAAAGTATTACCAGGAATAGGAGATAAGGCTTTCTAACCCACATTTGAACGTTACTGCAAAATAATCAGCTAAATATACAAGTTTGTATGTTATCTTTCTATTTGATTTGTTACCTTATTTACAGGATTGTATTATATATATTTATCCTTTAACTTAAAACTAACCAGATAAGAATCTATAAATGGTAAACAAAACAGGGGCGGCAGTGCTGTATCCTTCGGGTTGTATATTGGGCGAAAGCCCCATGTGGCACAATGAGCGACAGAGTTGCTTTTGGGTTGATATTGAGGGTTGTACGATTTATGAATACAGTTTTCCCGATAAAAGCTGTCGCCAATATGAATTATCTAAACGCGTTTCTTTAGTAGTTAAAGGCAGTATTGCCGATGAACTTATTGTGGGTTTGCAAGGCGGTGTAGCCAGGTTTAACCTGCTTACTGAAACTTTAACCATGCTTACAACGGAACTTAATGCCGATTGGAAAAGCTACCGCTGCAATGATGGTGGTTGTGATAATATGGGCCGGTTATGGATAAGCACAACTGACTTAAAACATAAAAAAGATGCGGGTGCACTTTATTGCGTTGATAAGAACTTGCAGGTTAGCGAAAAGCTGGGTAAGCTTTCTATTTCGAACGGTATAGCTTGGACTGCCGACAATAAGCGGCTCTATCATACCGATAGTGTTACAGGTGCAATTAAGTCGTACCTCTACGATGAGCGTACCGGTGATCTGGAATTTGAGTGTATTGCGGTGCAGATTTCTTTGGAGAAGGGTGTGCCCGATGGGATTGCTTTGGATGCCGAAGGTAAACTTTGGATAGCGTTATGGGGTGGATATGGTGTTGGCAGGTTTGATGTAGATTCTGGTGAAATGTTGGGTTTTATTGATGTTCCTGCTCCTAATGTAAGCAGCTGTGCTTTTGTTGGAGATGCGCTGGACCAGATGATCATTACTACTGCAAAAAAAGGAATGACAGAAAATGACCTTAAGGGATTTCCCGAAAGTGGTCATATATTTATAGTAGAGCCGGGCGTAACAGGTGCTACGGTTTTTAATTGTGTGTTATAATAAAATAGATATGGAAAAGAAGCTTCGTAGTCAGCAATGGTTTGGTAAAAAAGGTAAGGATGGGTTTATTTACAGGGCCTGGATGAAAAACCAGGGCATTCCGGCTGATGAGTTTCAGGGTAAACCTGTTATTGGAATTTGCAATACCTGGTCGGAATTAACACCATGTAATGCCCACTTTAGGGAGCTTGCCGAATCTGTAAAAAGAGGGGTAATTGAAGCAGGCGGTTTCCCGGTTGAATTTCCGGTAATGTCTTTAGGCGAAACCTTGATTAAACCTACGGCCATGCTTTACCGGAACCTGGTAAGTATGGATGTGGAAGAGTCCATCAGGGCAAACCCAATTGATGGTGTGGTGTTGATGTGCGGATGCGATAAAACTACTCCGGCACTGGTTATGGGTGCTTGCAGTGTAGATATTCCATCTATTGTGGTTTCTGGTGGTGCAATGCTTACGGGTAAATTTCAGGGTAAAAATATAGGTACCAGTGATATTTGGAGGTTCTCTGAAAGTGTAAGATCCGGAATCATGTCGGAAGAGGAATTGAACCTGGCAGAAGCCGGAATGTGCAGGAGCAGAGGGCATTGTGCAGTTATGGGCACTGCATCTTCTATGGCTTGTATGGTTGAATCGCTTGGGCTTTCGTTGCCTGGCAATGCGGCTATTCCGGCTGCTGATTCTTCAAGAAAGGTACTTGCCCAGTTCTCGGGCCGCAGGATTGTAGATATGGTTAGGGAAGATTTGAAACCATCTGATGTTCTGGTGCGTAAAGCTTTTGAAAACGCGATAAAGGTAAATGCTGCCATTGGTGGCTCTACCAATTTTGTGATACACCTGTTGGCCATTGCAGGCAGGGTGGGGATAGATTTAACCATTGATGATTTTGATAAATACTCTGCAGGGATACCGCTAATCGCTAATCTGCAGCCTTCAGGCGAGCATTTTATGGAAGATCTGTATTATGCCGGTGGTTTACCTGCCGTAATGAAAGAAATGCAAGGCTTTTTGAATGCCGAATGTATTACGGTAAACGGCAGAAATATTGGTCAGAATCTGGAAACGGCGCAAACTTTGAATCAGGAGGTGATTGCATCTGTAGAAAGTCCTTTTAAACTGGATTCTGGTGTAGCGGTGTTAAAGGGCAATCTTTGCCCGGAGGGTGCTATCATTAAGCCCTCGGCAGCTAATGCGCGTTTAATGCAGCATAGAGGCAAGGCTGTGGTATTTGAAAACATTGAAGATTATAAGCTTAGAATTGATGATCCGGAGCTGGTAGTTGATGCAGATAGTGTATTGGTATTGAAAAATACAGGCCCTAAAGGTTATCCTGGCATGCCAGAGGTGGGTAATATGGGTTTACCTAAAAAGATGCTTGATTTAGGGGTTACAGATATGGTACGCGTATCTGATGGCCGTATGAGTGGAACCGGATTCGGTACTGTGGTACTGCATGTTTCGCCAGAAACTGCCGAAAACGGAACCATCGCATTGGTTAAGGATGGGGATATGATTGAACTGGATGTAGCAGGGAGAAGGTTAAGCTTATTGGTGTCTGATGAGGAATTGGATCAGAGAAGGGCTTTACTTGCTGATCCTGTTAATCAGTTTAAAAGGGGCTATGCAAGGTTGTATGTAGAACATGTTGAACAGGCACATTTAGGTGCCGATTTTGATTTTTTAAAGGGTAACTCAGGTAGTGAAGTATTACGCGATTCACATTAATATATAAACAGACGAAAGACTAATATGATGACTTCAACAGCATTTGAAAACAAGACGGTAATTGTAACTGGTGCCGGACAGGGCATTGGTTTTGAAATATGTAAACAACTGGCAGCTAGAGGCGCTACAGTTTTATTGAATGATATAGATGAGGTGCTGGCCAATGGCGCAGTACAAGCAATTAAAGATGCGGGTGGAAATTGTATTGCCTGTGCAGGTGATTCTGGTGATAAGGATTTTATACAAAGTATGGTTGATCTGGCTGTAAAAACATCCGGCAGTCTGGATGTTGTGATTGCCAACGCAGGGATTACTTTATTTGGCGATTTCTTTACTTACCCTCAGGATTCTTTGTATAAAGTTTTACATACAAACCTTGGTGGTACGTTCTTTTTGGCCCAGGCCGCGGCCAATCAAATGAGAACTCAGGCTAAAGGTGGTTCTTTGTTGTTTACCTCATCGGTTACGGCACATCAGGCACATAAAGATCTGGCAGCCTACGGAATGACTAAAGCTGCTCTTGAAATGCTGGCCAAGAACCTGGTGCTGGAGCTTTCTCCTTTTAAGATCAATGTAAATACGATAGCGCCGGGTGCTACACTTACAGAGCGTACCATGGATGATCCGAATTATGAGGCTGTATGGTCTAGAATTACGCCAATGGGTAGTCCTGCTAAAACGATAGATATTGCCAATGCGGCTTTGTTTCTGGTGTCGGATGGGGCAAAACACATCACAGGACAAAGTTTGGTGATTGATGGTGGTTGGAGTGCAATTAGTCCTTCGCCAAATGAATAGGTTGCTGAAATTTATATTTGTTTTGCCTTTGGTGCTGCTGTTTTGCGGATCAGCTTTGGCCATAAAACCTAAGGTTTTTTGCTTTTACTACAATTGGTACCAGACCAAGGCTTTTGATGGAGCAGATCAGCATTGGTCGCATTGGAGTAATGGCAATCCTACTGGGTACCCGGGTGGTGATAACATAGGCGCTAATTTTTTTCCATCATTAGGTAATTACAGCACAAATGATCCTGTTTTGGTGGCTAAGCACATGAAAATGATTGCTAAAGCAGGTATTAATGCTGTTTTTTTAACCTGGTGGGGTAAGGATCATTTTACAGCAAAGAGCATTCCGGTGATATTAGATGAGGCTAAAAAGGCTGGTGTTAAGGTTGGTTTTCAAATTGAGCCGTATGGAAATAGATCTCCCTTAACGGTTAAGGCTGATGTGAAGTATCTAATTGATACTTATGGCAAGCACCCGGCTTTTTACTATTCTGAACAGAAGAAACCGCTTTTCTTTGTTTATGATTCGTATTTGAGTAAGGCCGCTGAATGGTCGGATGTATTATCGCCAGCTGGAAGTTCAACCATTAGAAAAACGTTATATGATGCTGATTTTATGGGTCTTTGGGTGAATGATAATGAGCATCAGTTCTTTAAAGATTCGGGATTTGACGGTTTCTATACCTACTTTGTTTCGAAGGTGTTCCGTTATGGCTCTAACCCAAATAACTGGGCTAAGATGCAGGAATGGGCGGTTCAAAACAACAAGATATTCATCCCCTGTGTAGGGCCTGGTTATATAGATGAGCGCATCCGCCCGGAGAATAGTGCCAATACGCAAAGCAGGGACAATGGGACGTATTATGATGATTACTGGAAAAAAGCAATTTCCGTGAAAAGCCCGTATGTGGCCATTACTTCTTTTAACGAATGGCATGAGGGTACACAGATTGAACCGGCAAAACCACTGAGTATTACTGGTTTTACTTACTTGGATTATAGCCCGCTGGCAAATGATTACTACATCACCAGAACCAGATATTGGACCGACCGTTTCTTAAAAAAATAATCTTTTAGGATGAAAAAATATACTTCATTATTGTTAGCAGGATTTGTTTTAGTAACCGGTGTTAGTGTAGGGCAGGATAAGCTCAGCAGGGCAAAATCTGAAACGATTGGTGGGTTTATTGGCGAAAGGCTGTCTAATTCTTACAAGAACAGGGTTTTACTTCAGGATGCAGATGCCTTAATTGAACCGTTTAAGCATAGAAACGAGACCAGTTTATGGCAAAGTGAGTTTTGGGGAAAATGGTTTACTTCGGCAGTTCTTGCCTATAAATATAAACCAACACCTGAACTAAAGCAAAAGCTGGATGTCGCTGTTGGTGGTTTAATTGCTACGCAAAGTGCTGATGGCTATATTGGTAATTATGCTGAAGAAAGCAGATTAAAGCAGTGGGACATTTGGGGACGAAAGTATTGTATGCTGGGGCTGCTTGACTATTATAGTCTAACCGGTGATAAAAAGAGTCTTAAAGCAGCCAAGGCTGTTGCTGATAATTTGATAGATGATATTAAGAAAGCCGACGGTATAATTGTGACTAAGGGGAATTACCGGGGTATGGCTGCATCATCTGTATTGGAGCCTATTTGCTTGTTATATACGCAAACAAAGGATAAGAAATATCTTGATTTTGCAGAAGAGATTGTTCGCCAATGGGAAACACCTGAGGGGCCACAGTTAATTTCCAAGGCCGATGTTGATGTGTCTAAACGCTTTCCTAAACCTGAAAACTGGTATTCTTTTGAACAGGGGCAAAAGGCATACGAAATGATGTCGTGCTACGAAGGTTTATTGGAATTGTACAGGCTAACGGGCAAACAGACATATAAAACTGCGGTTGAGAAGACCTGGCAAAACGTTCGCGATAAAGAGATCAATATGGCAGGATCAGGTGCATCGGCCGAAATGTGGTTTGGTGGCAAGGCTTTACAGGCTGATCCCATCTTTCATTATCAGGAAACGTGCGTTACAGTAACCTGGATAAAGCTTTGTCATCAGCTTTTTAGGCTTACCGGCGAAGCAAAATATGCCGATGCAGTGGAACAGAGTTATTATAACGCTTTGTTGGGCTCTACCAGTCACGATGGTTTTCATTGGGCAAAATATACGCCTTTAAATGGATTGCGATTACCCGGAAACGGGCAGTGTGGTATGGATCTTAATTGTTGTGTGGCAAGCGGCCCAAGGGGTTTGTTTAACCTTCCGGCTCATGTGGTGATGAAAGCTGCAGATGGCTTATTTGTAAATTATTTTATTAAAGGGAGTTATGCTTTGGTTACTCCAACTGGTAAAAATGTAAGTGTAGTTCAGCATACAGATTATCCGGCTACGGGTAAGATTGGAATTAGTGTAAAACTTTCAAAGCCTGAGGACTTTAGCATTAATATTCGCATACCTGAATGGAGCAAGAAGAATGTGTTAATGGTAAACGGTGTTGCAGTTGAGGCAGCTGGTGGGCAGTTTGCTACCTTAAAACGAACCTGGAAAGATGGCGACGAAATAGCTTTAGAACTGGATATGAGAGGCAGGGTTGAATTTATTGGAGACAAGTCTCAATATGCTGCTGTGATGCGTGGCCCTATATTGCTTGCCCGCGATGAGGCATTAAAAGGGGCTAATATGGGATCGATTGTTAACCTTGCAGGTAAGACCGGATATGTTGATTTGGTTTCCGTACCTCATACTTCTGAAAATGTGTGGTTACAATTCAGTCTTAAGTTTTCTCCGGAATCATATAAAGAGCAGGGAGATGAGCCTGTAACTGTTGATTTATGCGATTATGCCTCGGCCGGGAATGGCAAAGAAGCAACTTATTTTAAAGCCTGGTTTCCTCAGTTGATTGATCCTAAAAAGGATCACTAAATTTTTATACTTCACATGAACAGATTAAGAACGATACTACTATTTTTTGGCATTGGCATTCCATCGCTGTTATCAGCTCAGGATTTTTATACTCAGGAGCAGCGTGATAAATGGATGGCTAAAGCAGAAACGAATAAGCCTAAACTGACTGAGCAGGAAAAAAAGCCTGTGCAATTGGTTAAACTAGAGGCTGATGATAAGGCTTTTCAAGGTTGGAAGGCTACTCCTGCAGGTTCGGTTGACCAGCTTTATCAGCAAGCTTTTAAAAAACAGTCTGGTGTAGTTATTGATTTTGGCGAGCATTTAACCGGTTATTATACATTTACCATGAAGGAAAGTGCTAATGTATTGGATGGTCCATTACGTTTTAAAATGACATTTGCAGAGGTGCCGGGTGAACTTGCCACACCTTTTGATCCGTACACAGGAGGTTTGACCAGGGCATGGCTGCAGGACGAAATCATTACTGTAATGGAATTGCCTGCTACAATTACTATTCCACGACGTATGGCCTTTAGATACCTTAAAATTGATCTTTTAGCAGGCTCCGGTAACTTTGATTTTAAGATAACGGATATGAGTTTTAAAGCTGTTACGGCGGTTACAAATGTACCTGTTCAATTGGCGGCAAATACAGATCCAATGATTAAAAAGGTTGATGCTGTTGGCCAGGCTACGCTAAAAGAATGTATGCAAACGGTTTATGAAGATGGCCCGAAACGCGACAGGAGATTATGGATAGGGGATTTGTATCTGGAATCGTTAGCTAACAATTATTCTTTTAAAGATCATGAGCTTACCAAGCGTTGTCTGTATTTAATTGCAGGATTGAGTCGTACAGATGGGTACTTAAATGCTAATGCATTTGAAAACCCTAAGCCCCATGCGCAGGCAGGTGCGCCATTTTTGTTTGAATATTCGCTATTGTTTAATGCCGCATTGAAGGAATATTTTATTGCCACTAAAGACAGTGAGTTTGTGCTTGATTTATGGCCTGTAGCCAAAAGGCAAATGGACAACATTAGCAAGCATCTGGATGATAACGGGCTGTTTAACGTTAATGCGGCTCAAAAGGACGGTTGGTGGATCTTTGTGGATTGGAGAGATGGGCTGGATAAACAGGCTTCTTTGCAGGGAATAATGATTTTTACCATGAAAGAGACATTGACGCTGGCTAAATTATTGGGTAAGGATAAGGAGGTTTCGCAATTAAATGGCTTAATTGACAAAATGACCAAGGCGGCTAAAACAAGACTTTATGATAAGAAGACAGGGCTTTTTGTAAGTGGAGCTTCTAAGCAGGTTTCTTACGCCTCGCAGGCATGGATGATAATGAGTGGAGTAGCTAGTAAGGCTGAAGCTCAGAAGGCTATGAAAGCTATTGCGGGTTATGATAATGTGGTAAAGCCGGGCACGCCTTATCTGTATCATTATTATATTGAGGCTTTGATTAAATGTGGGTTAACACAAGAAGCCAAAGCCTCTGTTATAGATTATTGGGGTGGAATGGTAAATAAGGGCGCTGATACTTTTTGGGAGGCTTATGATCCTGATAATGACAAGCTTTCTCCTTATAACTTTTTTCCGATAAATAGCTATTGTCATGCCTGGAGCTGTACGCCTGTTTACTTTATCAGAAAGCATCCGGAGATTTTTCAGGGCCCTTAATTCCTATTACATCCGGTTTTTTTCCTCATCAAGCGCATTGTTTTTGTGCTTGCTTTTACGGGTAAACGTGTCTTTACCAAAGTTATACGTTAGTGCAATGCCAAATCGCTGCGTATCAGATTCATTGGTTTGAAATGAATAGGCCTGCGCCAGCCCTACTGAACGTTCCCTGGCTACCCAGCTATGGAACATGTCATCAACATTGAACCTGATGCTGCCTTTGTTTTTCCAAATCTTTTTTTGAATACCTGAGTTTACCCTGTACCTGCCTGCTGTATAAGTTTGCCCGTTTAAATCCCGGCTGACATAATAGCTGCCCAGTTCTGCACTCCATCCTTTTTTGAATTGAAATTGGTTGTATATTCCTATTCTGGCTGCATAAATACTTGGATTAAGCTTTTCGCCATATGCCATACCATCTAATCCCAATCTGGCGAATTGCGGTTCAAAATAAAGTGTCCACCATTCAGCAGGAGTAATTGTGATATTGGTATTTAGAATTATCATATATCCGAAGGCTACGTTTTCCGGTTTCCTGATAAAAATATCATTTTCTACACGTGTAGTCTGGAAAATTACATCTGTAAATCTGTTATAACTTAAAGCTAGTCTAAGCCATTGTTTGTGTTGATATTTAAGTTCATAACGCATCTGATATTGAGGGGTTAATTCCGGATTACCTGAAGAGTAAGAGTACTTGTATTTAAAAAACACAAAAGGATTCAGGTATTGATAATTTGGCCTGTTTATTCTTTTGCTGATACTAAAGTTTAGGGTGTTTGTGCCAACTGTATCAAGCTTGTAGTTTAAAAAGATACTTGGGAACACTTGCGTATAGTTCTTAGTAAAACTGCTTGGTGGCACCAGCTCGTTGCCTAATTGCTCCCCCTTAGATTGTGTGTTTTCCAAACGCAATCCTAATTGAATAGATAGGTGTTTCCATCCTTTTTGAGCATTAACATATGCAGAGTTTATGTTTTCTCTGAACTTGAAGTGGTTTGATTGTCCGTTATCGATAACCGGTCCCTGATCGGTAATGTTGTAATAATCAGATTTGTTATCGTTATAAACGAAGCTCGATTTAAAGCCCGCTTCAAATTTTGCGTTGTTTTTCATGGTTTGCACATAATCTGCTTTGGCAGTGTATATATTTATGGTAGAAGGTAAATCGTAAAAGAATTTGCTATCGCTGATAGCAGTGCCATCTGGCTGATAAAGTGAGTTTACGAGCGATTGGTTGCCGGTACTGCGGTAATTTAAGTAGTTGATATCGGCAGAGAGTTCCTTCCCGGTTGATCCGAATTTATGCAGAAAGTTGACGTTGGATCCTAAGTTGGTTCTTTTATTATCGCCAATGGTGTTTCCTTTGCCAATGTTGTTCAGTTGTCCGGCGTTGTAATTGTCGCTATTATAATTCAGCAGATCGTTGTTTTTATTGTCGTTTATATTGACCTGGAAACCGTATGTTGTATTTGGAGTGGCTGCATAATCTAATCCTGCGTTTGCATTTAAGCCGTTGCTTTTAAACTCCTGATTATTTATTAGCTCTACGGTTGATGTTGGTACATTGTTAGTATCAAAGAAGCTCCTTGTCATGTTGTCGATGTTATAATTTTTCTCGTGACTATAACCAATACTCCCAAACAAATTGATCTTTTTATAGTTGTAGTTCAGGTTCAAAGAGTTGTTGTTTCTTCCATATTCTCCTTTAGAATAACCTGTAGCAAAACTTCCTATAAAACCACCTATCCTGTTTTTTTTCAGTTTAATATTGATAATTGCATTTCCTGATGCATCATAACGGGCAGGAGGGTTGTCCATCAGCTCTATCTTGTCTAAAAGTGATCCGGGAAGAGATTTTAGGTAAAGAGAAAGGTCTTGTCCCGACATGTAAGTAGGGCGGCCATCAATTAAAACCATAACTCCAGATCGGCCGTTTAATGTGATATCCCCATTGGAATTTACAACTATGCCGGGCGTTTTTTCGAGCACTTCTAGTGTATTGCTGCTGGCGCTGCTAATCATGGCATCCACGTTTACTACTGTTTTGTCTATTTCCATTTGAATTAGCGGACGCTTTGCTTTTATCACTACCTCTGCAAGTTCTGTACTTTTAGCCGGCAGTAATATAATTACGGGAAACACCACGCCTGCGTTATCCAGTACATGTAAGGGCGATGAATTGAATTCTTTGTAGCCTACAGCTGTTATCCTTAATAGATAAGAACCTTTGGTGACATCATTGAATTGAAATTTACCATCGATATCAGTAGTTCGCGTGGTAATAATCGAGGTGTCTGCGGCTTTAAGCAGACGAACAGTAGCACCGCCAATTGCCTGGTTTTTTGAATCTTTTACAGTTGAGGAAATGACTCCTTGTTTTACCTGCGCCAGGGCAGTAAGAGAGATCAGAGAAGCGAAAAATAATATAATATATGTTTTCATTACAAATGGTTTTTAATTTGATCAGGTTGTTGATTGATCAAATATTGATTGTTCGTGTTAGCTCCGAAAAAAAATATGTTGTAACTTGCCTGTTAGTTGATGGAAAGCTATTTTGAGGTGTTGAACTGTTTTGTAACCTGTTTTTTGGGTTCTGTCAATGATTCTGGGCTGTTCGTCAGTAATTATTTATTGACTCGATGAACTTGTTCAAATTTGTAGCCTATGATTGACACAAGGAACATCAGAAACACTATGGACGAGATAAAATTTAAACCACTGATCGGTTTCTTTGGCCAACCGCTTTATATAGTCTTATCCCTTATCATTTCAATCCCTGTTTTTTTGGTAATAGAAACATATGCGAAGTCTATTGAGATACATGAAGATGAAGCCGTGGCCTTTGCCGGAACTGTATTCTTTTTCATTGGGCTTTTTACAGGTAGATATGTTGCACAGATATGGACTGCAAGGTTAACAGTTCTTCCCAAGCAAATTTCTTTTGGGTTATTTATCCTGATCATAGTTTGCATTGGCTGGTTGTTTTTTCATGCTGATTTCCCCTTACGAGGGCGAATTGCCATTAATTTATTACTGTCGTGGGTTCCATTTATGCTGATCAGTCTGGCGCTCGGTGCCTTGATCAAGATCGTTCACGCGATTTCTGAAAATCAATTGAGAGCTGCCAAAACAATGGCTGCTCATAGTAAAAGTGAGCTGCATTTGTTACAATCTCAACTGAGTCCTCATTTTCTGTTTAACACGTTAAACAATATGTATGGGCTTTCTATTACTGATCATGAGAAAATACCTGCATTGCTGCTTAAACTATCGGAACTATTGCGTTATTCAGTTTATGATGCGACAGAAATATATGTACCGTTAAAGGATGAAGTAGCCTACGTTAACAATTATATAGACTTTGAGAAGATAAGGATAGGCGATAGGTTGGTATTGACTACAGAAATTGAAGAGGCAATTGTACCTGAAATAAAAATAGCACCCATGCTTTTAATTGTATTTATTGAGAATGCTTTTAAGCATTCTAAAAACACAATTGATGAGAAGATTTATATAGATATAAAACTAAAGACCTGGGGTAATTCTATCCTTTTTTCGGTAAAGAATTCATACGGTAAGGAAGAAAATGTTCAGCCTACGCTTAACAAAAACAGCGGTTTTGGTTTGGATAATGTAAGCAAGCGGTTAAACTTGCTTTATACGGGCGAACATGAATTGAACATTAAAAAGGATAATTCATTTTACAATGTTATCTTACATTTAAAAATGAAGTAATGGACCAAGTAAACTGCCTTATTGTTGATGACGAGCCGATTGCCAGAGATATTATAAAGACATATTGTAGTCACTTGGATTACCTTAATGTTGTAGCATCGTGCGGGAATGCGCTTGAAGCAAAGGCTGTGTTGCAGAAACAAAAGATCGATATCCTTTTCCTGGATATTAACATGCCGATAATGGATGGAATTTCATTTGTAAAAACAATGAAAGACCAGCCTCAGATTATATTTACAACAGCCTATAAGGAGTTTGCTGTTGATGCATTTGATTTGGCAGCTTGCGATTACCTGTTAAAACCCTTCTCCTTTGATCGTTTTATTATTGCTGTAGATAAGGCACTAGAAAAATTAGAACCTAAAGCAACTATGCAGGCAATCGAGGTTTCTGGCTCTGATAATGAAGATTTTATCTTTATTAAAACCGATGGAAAGATCTATAAAATTGGATATGATGAGTTGCTTTATGCCGAAGCACAAGGCAATTATACTAAAATCATAACTACCAGTAATTTTCTGTTGCCTAAAATGCCTTTCTCGAACTTTGAAGAGCTCTTACCCAAACAACTTTTTCTAAGAACCCATCGTTCATTTATTATTTAGCTCTTCTTTTTTGGTGAGCTTAAAGATCACAAACATCACTATTCCTGAAATAACGGCTAGTAGTAAGTAGCTGGAATTTAAGTTGTGCTCGTCTTTTGCCGGTAAGAATGAGATAACGCTGTAGCTTAGAAACGACACGATCACATACGTAACACCGCCGGTTAATCCGCTGGCAATGCCTGCATTTTTAGGGAATCTGCCCAGACAAAAAGTAAAATAATTATTGAAGATATAGCCTGCCGTAACGTGAATTAAAAAGGCGAAGAATATAAGTGTATAGATGCTGGATATGAATTGAATGCTGATAAACATGAGCAGCACAAAGAGTATTTGCAGCCCCAGGTTCACAATCATTTTCTTTAAAAATGGCTTGTTTATGGTTGCTTTACCTATAAAACCGCCAACCATCCAGGCAAAACCAAGAATCAGGGAGCTATAACCGGCGACAACCGGTGAAAAATGAAGGTGGTGTTCTATGATAAATGGGCCTGTCATGTTGTAAATCATTACCATTGAATAGGCAAGGCCCAACATCACTATACCCAGACTAAAGCTCGGGGTTTTAATCATTTTAAGATAGATGTTGCCGATATTGCTTAATGAGAATTTAGAGAAGCGGGTCAGGCTCTCGCCACTGTAAATGAATTCGAGTATGGCAAGTATGATTGCTAAACCGGCAAGGAAGTAGAAGTTAGACTCCCAGCCAAATACAGTTTGCAAATAGCCACCTAAAAATGGCGCTACTATGGGGCCGGTAGACCAAATGATAGAGAACAGGCTTAAATAGTGTTTAAGTTTATCGCCTTCAAAAATATCGACAAAAAATGCGCGTTTGCCTACAATGATAGTTCCTACTGTAAATCCGTGAATGATTCGCATGAGGTAAATGAGGTAGACATTATGGGTATTTGCAATTACGATGCTTGCTGCTGCAAATACGAGTAAGCAGATAAGGCTAAGTTTATACCTGCCAAAACTATCTAGCACGCTGCCTATAAAGAGCTGTGAAATTCCATAACTGATTAGGAATAAGCTAAGTGTTAATTGTACTTGTAAACTGCTTACATTCATGGTGGTAGCCATGGTAGGTAAGGAAGGGATGTAGATGTCTGTTGCGAAGCCGGATAATGGTAACAGGGCAAAAGCAAGGACAGTAGAAATGCCCTTATTGTGTTCTTTTAATGGTTTTGATGCTGTCAATTGATAAATGTTTTGAGCAGCCAAAGTTACCCTTATAAAGGTTTTTAACCCGTATTTTTAGAACATGGTAATGTAATAAATAAACTATTTTAAAGTAAAATAATTACTTAAACAGCTGCCCGGCGCCGCTTTTAACATAAAATTCTTTATAGTTTTTTATGTTAAGCATATCGTTTACAGCTTTGTTTTTATCGGTGCTTTTGTTGTAGTAGGCTTTGCAGATCTGGTAACCAACCCAATAGCCCAGATCAGCAGGTTTATCTGCAGTTTCCTGATCGGAATTTGCGATCCAATTGTGAGACTTGGCGAGATACATCTCTTTCTCAAAATCTGTCCAGATCTGTTTTTCTTTACCTTTAGCCCAGACATGCAGACGTTCATTAGCAGTTTTATCCGATATCAGTTCGCCAATAAAATCGGCCATGCCCTCGGTAAGTGAACCGGCAAGGAGCGTGGTGTCGCCAGCAAGGCCATTCTGGTTAAAATGGATGAGCTCATGGGCAATTAGATTTGGTAAGGATTTTAGGTTTGTGAAGTTGTTTTGCTGCCATAAGTTTAGCTCTTTAACAGGAACTTCTTCTGTGCGGGCAGATTGATCCAAGCCTATCAATAAGCCGGCATCAGTGCTGGTTCCGCCTGAATTAAAAGCGCCAATAACAAAGTAAATGTCAGGAAATTGAGCCTTGTTGTAGATTTGCTTGAACTTAACAAAGCTTTGGATCATTTGAGGCTTTTGCTGATCTACGGCGTAAGTATTTTTACGTACAGCGGCATAAAATAGAGGCTTGGTGTTTACAGATTTTACAAAATTCTTCAGGTTTCTGATTTTATAACCCAGATAATCCTGAAGTCCATTTGAGGCAGGTTCTACATAGTATTTCTTATAAAGGTTGATGGCGTTGGCGGTATCCTTTTTAGCTAGGTCATATGCCTTCCAAAAGTTCTTTACATCGCTGGTAATCAGTTTAGCCTTATATGGATCTGTGGTGCTGTTTTTAACTGTCTTAATGCTATTTAGGAGTTTAGGCCAGCCTGGTAAGGAACGTAAGGATTCAAGATCAGTATCTTTTTTAATTTGATCGATATTTTTATAGCCACTATTTACAGCGTTTGTAAGTAAAACCAGGGCGCTGTCTTTTTGACCACTTAAGGCATAACAGCATGCCGCATTATAATAATTATCTGATCTAAGAACCTCGAAGTCGACTTGCCTGGTCGCGTTTAGGTAATACCTGCCAGCTTCTTTAAAGTTTTTTGCTTTGTAAAGACTGTCGGCTATTTTCTCTGGTCTCACTTGCGCAACTGTGGCCGTGGCAGCTAGTAGCAATAGAATTAAGAGTTGTTTGAATTTAAGCATGCGTTGAGTATATGTCTGTTTTTATAATGTGAAGTGCGTTGCAGCGTTTTCACTGGCAAGTTTTAGGTCTGTAAATATTTTATCGGCAATAGCTAACTTAGGATGTTGCGAAGTATCACTTTGTATAGCATAACAAACCAGATTGGCTGCTTTAGCAGCTTTTAGGCCATTAATTGTATCCTCAAAAGCTAAGCACTCATCCTTGTTTAGTCCAAGCTGCTGACAGCAGAAATTATAACATTCAGGATCTGGCTTTGTTAAAGTAACATCGGTTCTGGTAACCATAAGATCAAAGTAGTTGCTCAAACCATTTCTTGCAAAGATCAGATCAACATCTGGTCTTGGGCTAGCGGTAACAACGGCTAATTTAAGTCCTTTTTGCTTAAAAAACTGTATTGTTTCCAAGGCAAAGGGCATTAAATTGATATCTCTAGTTGAAAAGCCGGTTTTGCTTAAGCGTTCCCGCCAGAGGATTAGTTCAGATAGACCAATATTGAGATTGTATTTTTCTTTAATTTTTTTGCTGTTGACTGGGAGTGGGTAGCCTGCGTAAGTATTAACCCATTCCTCATAAGTCATAGATAACGAGTAGGTTTCAAGGATTTCTATCCAGCATTGGTAATGGAAGTATTCTGAGTCGATAAGTGTGCCATCTAAATCGAATAATATGGCTTTAAGTTTCTGCATGTACGTAAAAGTATTTTGCTAAAATAGAAAAAACTAATTGCTTTATTATCTTTGCCACAGCTCCGCTACTTATGTTATTATTCAAAGAAATTGCACGCACTTATAAACTTTCATTTACTGGCTTAAGCCGCGAAACCTGGATCTTGAGCATTGTTATGCTCATCAACCGCAGTGGATATATGGCGGTGCCTTTTATGGGTTTGTTTGTAACGCAATCGCTCCACAGACCAGCTTCTGATGCAGGATTAATCATCACTCTTTTTGGCGTCGGCTCTATAATGGGATCAGCAGCAGGTGGTAAGCTTACAGATGTAATTGGGTTTAGACCGGTTCAGATAGTGACCTCTATTGTTAGTGGTACATTCTTTCTTTTTTTTGCAAATATTACTCATTTCCATACGTTATGCGCGCTTGCTGTTGTGATCAGTTTCTTTTCGGAAGCCTTTCGTCCTGCGAACTTTGTAGCCATAGCAGCCTATGCCAAACCTGAATTACAGACCCGTTCTTATTCTTTAAACCGTCTTGCGGTGAATATGGGATGGGCAGTTGGTGTAAGTATGGGTGGTTTAATTGCATCTTACGATTACAGATTGTTGTTTTATGTTGATGGCACGGTAAGTATTATTGCAGGACTAGGCATCTTATGGTTTCTGCCAAAAATTAAAGACTATAGAAAGGCTTTAAAGGAAAAAGTTAAGGGAATTGTAGTGCGTAAGCCCTGGGAAGATGCAGTATTTATCAGGTTCCTGCTGTTAACCGCTGTTTTTATCATCTGCTCTTTTCTGATGTTTAGAGTTGTTCCGGTATTTTATAAAGAAATTTGGAAGATAGGTGAGTTTGAGATAGGCTTGATATTAGGCCTCAACGGGATCATTATTGCACTGTTTGAAATGGTGATGATCCATAAGATTGAGAATAAAAGGTCTCCTATTTTTTTTATAGTATTAGGTGCTATATTAGTTGCATGTTCATTCGCTGTACTTTTGCTTCCTTTTGGAAGTCCTATAGTATTGGGCACCCTGTGCATAGTTTTCTTCACCTTTGGTGAAATGTTTGCTTTGCCTTTTATCAATACCTTTGTAATGAGCAGGGCAAATGAGTTTAACAGGGGCCAGTACGCAGCGGGATATATGCTTTGCTGGTCGATAGCGCAGGTTGTTGGTCCTATAGCCGGGTTTTTTATTGCAGAAAGGTATGGTTACAACACGCTTTGGATAGTGATTACCATTTTGTTGATGATCTCGGCGTATATGTATAGACTAATGAAACAGGATTAATCAATAATTGATAACCGTAAAAACAAAGAAATAGCGTGGATGATATCAGCATAGTGCAAAAGGAAGCGGGTTTAAAGTACCTTTTCCTTACTTTTCTAAAAATAGGATGTGTTTCTTTTGGTGGGCATATGGCTTTAATAGCGGTTGTTCAAAAGGAAATGATTGAAAAGGACAAAACCCTGAGTCAGGAAAACTTATTAAATGCCGTTAGTATTGCCAGTTTATTGCCCGGACCATTGGCAGTAAACGTGGTATCGTATATTGGTTATCATCTGCACAAAAAAAATGGCTTACTGGTGAGCATGCTGGGGATTCTGCTTCCGGCCTGCATATTGATGTTTGTGCTGTCGTGGTGTTATTTTAATTACATTCATGTTAAGGATCTTTCGGGTATAATGGCCTATACAGTAGCAGCTGTAAGTGCGATCATATTAACTACTGGTTTAAATATATTTTTAAAGGAAGTAAAAGGACATAACGGTAAAATAGCACTGTGTTTAATCTCCATAATATTACTTTATTTCATTAAAGGCTATCTGATCATTCTGTTGCTTATACTGATTGGCGGGTTAATTGGTGTTTATTTTAAACTAGCCAATTTAGCCTTGAGCAGCGGTGCTAAAATAGGCTTGTCATCGCTGTTGTTATTATATGCGGCTTTTATTTCCGGATTGTACCGAAACACAGACCTGATTCTTCTTAAAATTGCCTCCGTGTTTTCAGGGATCAGTCTTTCGCTTTTTGGCGGAGGTTATGTGATGATCCCGATTATGCAGTCCCTCTTTGTAACAGAATTGAAGTGGTTAAGCAATCAGGAATTCATAGATAGCATTGCTTTTAGCCAGCTAACACCAGGGCCAATTCTGGTAAGTGCGTTTTTTACAGGTTATAAATTGGCCGGTGTGGCCGGTGCGTCATTGGCAACAATCGCTATTTTTGTACCTTCTTCTATTTTAATGATCATTGTTTCAAAGATATTTAAGAATAATGCAGACTCAACGGTGATGAAAAATGCATTGGCAGGAATAAAACCTGTAGTAGTGGGCATGATCATCGCTTCGGGCATAAAGCTCTTTTTCTCAGTGCCTTCCACGCCAATTAATGTTGCATTATTTGTGGTCGCATTTATTTTAAGTTTCAGATTTAAATTTAATCCTGTATACTTAATCATTATTTCTTTACTAATAGGGACTGCAGTACACTTTATGGGATAGGTACTGAATTAATTTTAACTAACAAGAATGACCAATACCGGCATACAAATTATAGGAACGCAACGCTCCGGATCTAATCTTTTAAGAGTAATTCTGGATCAGTCGGCTGAAATAGCATCGCCGCATCCGCCTCATATTTTAGTGGTTTTTATGCCGCTTTTACATCTGTACGGCAAGCTTAACAGTACTTCATATAAAATACTTGTTAATGATGTAGTAGCTTATGTAAATGCCAATCCGGTACCATGGGAAGGGGTTTTACTGAACGCAGACGAGATTTACGAACAATCAACACGTTATGATCTTTTAGAGATAAACAGGTTGGTATATGAGCAGGCTGCCATTAGTAAAGGTGCTAAGTATTGGTGCTGTAAAAGTATGGCAAACGTTCATTATGCTACAGAAATGGAAGATTTTGGACTAAACCTGAAATACATTTATCTGTACAGAGATGGGAGAGATGTAGCCTGTTCATTTAAGAAAGCTATTGTTGGCGAAAAACACATTTACCACCTTGCCAAGCAATGGAGCGAAGATCAGGCAGCTTGTTTGAAGTTAAGGGCAAGTTTGCCGGCAGAGCGCTTTTTCGCGCTTAATTATGAAACATTGATTACGGAACCGGAAAGGGTGATTAAGAAACTATGCCTTTATCTGGATATCGCTTATCATCCTGATATGCTTAAGTTTTATGATTCCAAAACCTCTAAACTTACTGCAGCAGCAGGCGAAATGTGGAGCAATCTGGAAAAGCCCATCATTAGTAACAATACCGGTAAATTTTTAGACGAATTTAAGGGCGATGATCTGGAGATCTTTGAACTGGTTGCCGGGGATGTATTGAGGGAATTGGATTACGAACTGGTTATTCAAAATGCTGATGTAAGTTTAATTGATGCCGATCATATTGCAGTTTACGACAAGGAAAATGYAATTTTAAAGAAAGAAGCCCTGCGGACTGCCAGACAAAGTGATTTAGATAACAGAGAAGGACAGGCCAAAATCCTTAAAGAAATTAAAGAAAGAGCGACAATAATTTTACCCTAAGCAATGAACATTACAGACATACAGCCACTAATTGACATCGCCATTAAAGCCGGAGAAGCTATTTTGGAGGTTTATAATGGAACACAGGAAGATTTTGGAATTACCAGAAAAGAAGACAATTCGCCGTTGACTGCTGCTGATCGTGTTTCGCATGACATCATTGTAGACGGCTTAACTAAGCTTTATCCGGAAATTCCAATACTATCTGAAGAAGGTGCTGATATTGAATATGCTGTTAGAAAAGAATGGAAGCAATATTGGTGTGTAGACCCACTGGATGGCACCAAAGAGTTCATCAGCAGGAATGGTCAGTTTACCGTTAACATTGCTTTTATGGAGCACAATAAGCCTGTAATTGGTGTAATTTATAGCCCTGTATTGAATGTGGTTTACTATGGAATTGTAGGAAAAGGAAGTTGGAAAATGACACCAGGTGAAGCCCCTGAAGCCATCAGTGTAGATCGGAAAACGAGTGAATGGATTGCTATAGGTAGTCGTTCTCATGCCGATGAGGATGAGGAGAATATCTTAAAAAAATACCCTGTAGTTAGTAAGCTTTCCATTGGTAGTTCATTAAAGTTCTGTTTAGTTGCGGAGGGTAAAGCGCAAATCTATTTCAGAAAAGGACCAACAATGGAATGGGATACTGCAGCCGGACAGGCAATAGCAGTAAGTAGTGGTGCAATTATGGTTAATGCAGATTTTGAAGAATTTGTTTACAATAAACCCTCGTTATTAAATCCCGGGTTTTATTGTAAAGTAAGTTAAGCGTTATCTGCTATCTTGTTTTTTACTGCGTTGTATAGCTGGTCACAGCATTGTTCAGCAGTAAAATTATCAGTATGAAGGATCAAGTCTGGTGTGGTTGGTCTTTCAAAGGCAGAGCTTATCCCTGTAAAGTTTTTTAAGGTGTTGTTGTGCGCTTGTTCGTATAGACCTTTAACATCTCTTTGTTCGCAAATATCCAGCGGACAATCGATAAACACTTCGAAATACATACCGCCCAGAATGTTTTTGGCTATTGTTCTATGCCCATTTAAAGGCGTAATAAATGAACAGATAACAATTACGCCGTTGGATGCAATTATTTTTGCGGTTTCAGCTGCCCGCCTGATATTTTCGGCTCTATCATCCATACTAAAGCCCAGATTATAGTTTAAGCCTTTTCTCATTTCATCCCCATCAAGTTTCATAGAAAAGAAGCCGGACTCATTTAATTGCTCCTCAAACAGATTCGATATTGTACTTTTCCCTGCTCCGGATAGGCCCATAAGCCATATCACCATGCCCTTTTGATGTGGTAATTTCATTAAACGAATGTATAAAAAAATAGTTTACTACCTTTGCAAGCTCAATGAATAATTCCACTACATCAGATCCTATATATAACCTTCCTTTTGCATTACTCTGCCTGAGTTCACTTTTATTTTCTGCCAGTTTTAATATGCTCATACCTGATTTGCCAGCTTACCTTAGTGGTTTGGGTGGTGCCGAGTATAAGGGTTTAATTATAGCATTGTTTACGCTTACGGCAGGTATATCTAGGCCATTTAGCGGAAAGTTAACCGACACCATTGGCAGGGTTCCGGTTATGGCGGTAGGATCTATTGTATGTTTTGTTTGCGGATTCTTATACCCTATACTGGGCACTGTTTCCGGATTTTTGTTTCTGCGTCTTATTCATGGTTTTTCGACCGGATTTAAGCCAACTGCTACTGCGGCTTACGTTGCAGATATTATTCCGAGGGAGCGTTGGGGAGAGGCTTTAGGAATACATGGTTTGTGTTTTAGTACCGGAATGGCCATTGGCCCCGCTATTGGTAGTTTTATTAGTGGCCTGTATTCAATAAATGTGCTGTTTTACAGCTCATCTGCTTTGGCGTTGCTTTCGATCATCATATTGATGAACATGAAGGAAACCTTGAAGGATAAAAAGAAATTCAGTTTATCTATTCTGAAAATATCACGCAAGGACATTATTGATGTTAGGGTATTACCTGCAGCTATTGTAACCTTGTTATCGTATGTAGGTTATGGTGTAATACTTACCTTAATACCTGACTGGAGTGGTTATATTGGACTGGCCAATAAGGGGATATTCTTTATGGTGTTTACCATATCCTCGTTGCTGATCAGGTTTATTGCCGGAAAAGTATCTGATAATTATGGCCGTTTGAATGTGGCAATCTGCGGATTGACCATTCTGTGTGCCTCGTTGGTCATCACAGGGTACGGCACTTCCGAAGCCGGTTTAATTACCGGAGCAGTAGTTTATGGCATAGGTGCAGGTGTTTTGTCTCCTGCATTAAATGCATGGACTATAGACCTTAGCCACCCACAACATAGAGGTAAAGCTATGGCAACCATGTATATCGCTCTTGAAGCAGGTATAGGTTTGGGCGCATTATTTGCAGGCTGGGCATATCAGGACGTGATCTTTATGATCCCATCCATTCTATATTGTACTGCCGGTGTTGCATTTGTGGCACTTGTGTATATGGTGATCTGGAAAAAGCGATCTATGTCATTTAGAGGGGACGATCGCGACTGATTTCTTGTTGTTAACTACAATTTCAAGCAAGCTATCCATGTTCTTTATTTTTACTTTTTCTGGTGTTTCTTTTATAATTTGATCATCAACGTGCGCATCCTTACATACTGTAAAAATAGCTGCCGTTTTGGATCTGATCGATTTAATGGTAAATACTCTTTCCTTACCTTCATGAATTACGGAGATATAATCAGATAATACTTTTCGTTTACTTTCGGCAACCATCAGTACATCAAAATATCCATCACCAGGGTCGGCATCTGGACTTAACTTTAAATTAGGCCCCAGGCTAGGGATGTTCATGACTTCAATCAAGAGGTATTTATCCTCAAAAACCTTGTGGTCTAATTCAATTGTGGCTTTAAAGGGTTTATATGTACTGCAGATTTTATGCAAGGTTTTGAGCGCCAGCTCAAATTCATCCTCAGGTGTTTTGATATGGTCGGTATTCATCTTCGTTAATTGCTTCATTAGTTTTGGAAAAACACCATATCCAAATGCCTCTATGAAAAAGAAAGTATCCTCTGGGGCAACTACCTGGCCTACATCAAACTTCTTTAAATGATAATTGTTCCAAGAGCTGACATTTGTATTGTTGTTGTTGCTAATATGGAGTGAGGTGGCAATGTTATTTGCAGTACCAAAGGGAAGCAGGGCAATTGGCCTTTTGTATTTTAACTTCTTGTTTAGCAATGTCATAATCATTTTTCTTATCGTTCCGTCTCCACCGGCAATTGCAATAAATTCCGTTTCTGGTTTAATATTTCCAATTGATTTCTTTTTAGAAGAAGTATAATCGCACTTGTAGCCGTTAGATTCTATCAATTTAACGATTTCCTTTTTCGAGTATTCACCATCGCCCGCAGTAGGATTATGGATTAATCGGATGAGTTTGCTGGTTTTTTTCATATAGTTTGAACAATGTTGACATAACTATGGTTTTCATTGTAGTAATTATTTTAAAAAACTATCATGAAAATCCTGATCACAAATGACGACGGTATTTATAGTCCCGGTATCAGAGCGCTGGCAAACATCGCACTGCGCTTTGGTACAGTTAGAATTGTAGCCCCTGATGTGGAGCAATCATCAATGGGACATGCCATTACACACTCGCGTCCGCTTTCTTATAAAAAATCGCCAATCACATTCGAAAACATTGATGCTTTTAGGGTAAATGGAACACCGGCAGACTGTGTTGCACTTGGTTTGCATATGTATCCTGATACGGAAGTTGTGCTTTCAGGTATCAATATGGGGCCAAACCTAGGGAACTCTATGTGGCATTCGGGAACTTTGGCCGCTGCTAAACAATCGGTTTTACTAGGGGTTAAGGGAATAGCATTAAGTACACCTGTCGGTAAATCGGAGCCCGATTTTGAAAGCCTGGATCCTTTTGTTGAGCAGGCATTAACTGTATTGTTAGAAAATACGAATCTTGGGTTATATAATGTGAATTTTCCGCGTAAGCCAAAAGGGCTTCAGTGGACAAGGCAGTCGGTAAGGTTATACGATGGAAGCGTGGTTCCGGGGCATGACCCAATGGGCAGAAAGCATTATTGGATTACGGTAAAGCCACTTGAACTGGCAGAAGAGGGGACTGACCGATGGGCGGTTAAAAATGATTTGGTGTCTATAACTCCTTTAAGGCTTGATTTAACAAATGAAACTGAATTGAAAAGTCATGAGCCGACAGTAATTTTATCAAAAACTAATTAATTCTAGCTCTTGTTTGATATTATTGCTTTCTTTACTGTATGAAGAAATGGTTTCAAGCTAACAGCACACATTTTATTATCATAGGGATATTCTTTATTCTCTGTTTTGCTTATTTCAGTCCTGCTATGCAGGGTAAGGACCTTTACCAGAGCGATGTGCTTGAAGCCAAAGCAATGGCAAAGGAGATCATGGATGTTCGCGCGGAAACAGGAAAAGGGCCATTGTGGACCAATTCTATGTTTGGTGGGATGCCTAGTTTCCAGATCTGGGTATCGAACAGTGGCAGTATAGCCAACTATGTGATCAATACCTTAAAAACTGTATTTCCGAACCCAATAGATATTGTGCTTTGCTATCTGCTGGGGGCTTATTTTTTATTGAGTACATTAAAAATGAAGCCCTGGCTTGCTGCTGCAGGAGCCATAGCCTTTGCTTTTACGTCTTATAATTTCATCTATATTGAAGCCGGCCACAGCAATCAGGCAATGGCAATTTCGTTCTTTGCACCTGTATTGGGTTCTATTTTACTCACTTTTAGAGGACGATATTTATTAGGTGGTTTGTTAACTGCTCTTTTTCTTGCCATTGAAATCAGATGCAACCACATACAAATGACTTATTATCTGTTCATGTGCCTGCTCATATTGGCAGGTTTTGAACTGTATTATGCAATAGCATCCAAACAGTTAAAGGCTTTTTTTACCGCTGTAGGATATCTTTTTGCAGGTGTGATTTTAGCCGTTGGTGTAAACGCGGGACAATTATGGACTACCTACGAATATGGAAACGAATCTATCCGCGGTAAGGCAAATTTAACCAGAACAACCTCAAAATCAGATAGTGGACTTGGGCGCGATTATGCCTATCTCTGGAGCCAGGGTGTTGGCGAAATCTCAACATTCCTTGTTCCAAATATGTATGGGGGTGCTACTCAGATCAAACAATTAGATGAGCATTCTAATGTAGCTAAAGCACTGGTAGCAAAGGGCGTTCCTGAAGATCAGGTTAAAGAGCTCATCCCTCAGCTTGAGCAAGGTTTATTAAGAACTTATTGGGGTGAAAAATCGAGCACTCATGGTCCATGGTATTTTGGCTGTATTGTGGTCTTTTTATATGTTCTGGGGCTATTTATAGTTAAGGGTAAAATGAAATGGTGGATTTTAACCTCCACATTTCTATTTGTGTTTTTATCGTTTGGCAAACATTTCCCATTAATCTCTGATCTGTTTTTTGATTACTTCCCGATGTATAACAAGATGCGGGCAGTAGAATCTATATTGGTTATACCGGCATTAATTATACCATTGCTGGCATTTGTGGCACTTAAGCAATTCGTAGATGAGAAAGATACGGCAAAAGATTTACCCAAAAAGTTACTTTATTCTCTATATATAACAGGCGGTGGCTTAGTGTTATTTATGCTCGCGCCAACCTTGTTTTTTGATTTTAGAGATTCATCGCATCAGGAAATGGTAAATCACCTTGCTGAGGCTTTTAAGGCTGATCTTAGCTTTGCCAATTCCATAGGGAGTGCCTTGATAGAAGACAGGATATCACTTGCCCGTACGGATGCTTTCAGGTCCTTGATTTTCATTTTGCTTGGCTTTGGTGTGTTATGGGCAATATTAAAAGGGAAAGTTAAAGCAAACACCGCATTTATTGTTTTAGGTGTGCTGATACTCGTTGATATGTGGGGTGTAGACAAAAGATACCTGAACAACAGCAACTTCTATGATAAATCTGTGCTGGATCAAAATTACCAGGCTACTGCAGCTGATCTTCAGATCTTAAATGATAAAACACTTGATTATAGGGTTATAGATTTTACAAAAGGTAATCCTTTCTTTGATGCGTCGGCTTCGTATTTCCACAAATCGGTAGGAGGAAGGCACTCTGCAAGGCTGCAGCGTTACGACGAATTGATAACGGCACAATTTAGCGAGAAGATAAATGAGCCCGTATTGGATATGCTAAATACCAAATACGTGATTATGGCCGATAAGGCTAGTCCGACGCCTCAGGCCATAGAAAGAAAGACAGCTTTGGGAAATGCTTGGTTCATCAGCAATGTGAGCTACGTTAAAAATGCGGATGAAGAGATGAAAGCCATTACCAGCTTTGACCCGAAAACAACGGCAATAGTTGATGAGACTTTTAAATCTCAAATTGGCGATGCAAAATCTTTAACTGATACTACTGCAAAGATTCAACTGACCGAATATCATCCCGATCACCTGGTTTATAAATATAAAAGTGCACAGGATGCTATAGCTGTATTTGCTGAGGTTTGGTACGACAAAGGCTGGAATGCTTACTTAGATGGTAATAAAATCCCTTATTTTAGAGCTAATTACATACTTAGAGCAGCCAAATTACCTGCAGGCAGTCACAATTTAGAATTTAAGTTTGAACCGACATCTTATCTTGTTGGAGATAAGATATCAATGATTTCTTCTTTAATTCTGGTAATCATTTCAGGTATTGCTGTATTTTTGCATTTCAGAGCTAAGAAAAAGACTGCTTTGGTATAAACCATTAAACGATAAAGATTGTATTCAAAAGATCAGGCTTCGCAGATTAAGCAGGCTTTCTGGACTGCATATGGGCAGTATATGGCATTGCAACCTTCTGCTGAGGGGTTGCGAATTAACTGGATTAACTATAAGACTGGCATCAAGCATTTGGCTTTCAAAATGCAGGTTGATAAGAAGTCGGCATGGATAGGGATAGAGTTATCCAATCCTGATTTAACCATACAGCAGCTTTTGTTTGAGCAGTTTGAAGAATATAAGAAACTGTTAACCGGAATTTTAGGAGAAGAATGGCAGTGGGAATTACATTCGACAGATGAGTACGGCAAAACAGTTTGCAAGATATATACCGTTTTACCTGGCGTGAGCATATTTAACAAAGAAGACTGGCCTAAGCTGATTTCCTTTTTTAAGCCTCGTATTATAGCGCTGGATGAGTTCTGGAACGATGCGCGTTATGGTTTTGAGCTATTTAAGTAGGCTTTATTTAAAGCTCATCTGATCTTTCGTATCGGGTTTCGCCAGTTAATATCAGTTCGTTGGTGTCTTTATCAATGGTAAAATCGATATCCATAGCGTGATCATCCGTATAATCTATTGCGGCACACATGGAAAATTCGCTGATCTGATATCCTGCTTTAAATTTGCCTTTTAAGTTGTGATCACTAACAAGGGTATCTTTCAGAATCCCGATGTTTTCTATTTTACCTTTACCGTATTCGTAATCCAGAATCAATTTTTCCAGTTCACCTGTTTTGCATATATGATGATGAAGGAGGTGAATAAGCTGTTTGGGATTTTCTTCGGTATCATAGAAAGCCGAAGCGTCTATTTTAGTCTTCCTTGTTATTGCTGGCATGGGATGAATATTTTTTTTTAACCTAATACAATATTACTGTTAAATATACGTCTTTATACTGAGAGCGTTAATTTAGATAAGCGGGAATGGTCGGTATGATTATTCCCGCTTTCTTTTTTTAAAGCCTTTAGACTTATGTTTTAGCGCTTCCCAAAATCGGACGGGCGGATATTTGTAAGTTGAAAAAATGCTTTACTAAATGCCGCCAGGCTATTATAGCCAGTAGCATATGCAATCTCGCTGGTTGATTTACTGGTTTGCAGAATCATTTCAATAGCCCTAACCATCCTTAGCAGTTTTAAATATTGTAAGAAAGAGATACTCATTACAGATTGAAATAATCTGGAGAGTGTTCTCTCGGCCATACCAAATCTTTTTGCCATATCTTCCAGCGTAAGCTGTTCATTGTAATGCCTTGCCAGAAAAGCAATAATTGGAAGTAAACGTTCATTGTTTGTGGTTGGTAAAGCTATTGGGAATGCTTTTATACCAAGCTGAGGAAGATGATCATTTCCAGTAAAAGATTATTGACGGGATAGATGCCCAATTGCTGAAAGAAGGGCTCACTGGTATCACCCTGGTCATAAAAATAGATGTTTCTAATCACTGTAGCCTGATGCCTTACTTCAAGATAGTGCGTTAAGCCCAATGGCACCCATACATAATGCCGGGCAGGAATAATATAGCTCACGTTTTTAATGTGTATGAAAGCTACGCCACCCTGAACGTACGTTAATTGTCCTTTTGTGTGCGAATGGGCCGTTAGCTTGCGCTCTATTTTTTCATGTAAAACGAATATACTATCTGGATTTAAGTCAATTGCGCTAAGATATTCTGATGTTTTTAAAATATTCATTGGCTGTAATGGACAAATAATTGGCAATATAGATAAAATTACAGCTTTGTCATATGGCTAACTTTGTGCATTCTATAAATTATATGTATTTCTATAAAAACCATTATGCTCTTATCTTGCTCTCCGTCCTCATTTCCACTACTACCTTAGCACAGCAAGACCTCTCAGCAAATCATTTGTCGTTAACAGAAGTCTGGAGTAAAGCAGAAACCAATAGTAAAGCCGTCAGGATGCAGGGTTTAAAACTTAACGAATCTGAAGAGGCGATAAAAGATGCCAAAGCAGAACGACTACCTGATATTGAGGCCGAAGGGGAGTATGCAAGGGTGAGCAATATGCCTATTTACGACAATGGTCTGTTTCATACCCCTTCACAATTTGAAGTGGTTCATACTTCCTATAGTTTTGGTGGCAACGCATACTTTAACCTTTACAACGGGAATAAAACCAACCTGAAGATCAGAGAAGAAAAAGAAAAGAAGAACCTTTCTGTGGAACAACTAAATTTAACTACTTCTGAAATTAAGTTAAAATCAGCTGCATATTACCTTGATCTGCAGAGGAGTAAAGTATTTAAAGACTTACTGTTAAAGGATATAAGCGATCAGGAAAAGCAATTAGCAGAGATCAGACAACTCTTTAAAAATGGAGTGATCTTAAAAAGCGACGTGCTAAGAGCAGAGCTTAAGTTGTCGCGCCAAAAGATGTCGCTATTACAAATTGATAACGACATCAATATAGCCAACCAAAAGCTGGCAATACTGATTGGTGAGCAGGATGATTTTAAGATATTGCCCGACTCGCTAACCAGCACTAGTTTAGTTATTAAAAGTTATCCCGAATATTTGGATGAAGCCATAACACACTCTTATGAACTAAAGATCTMTGAAAAGGAAACTGAATTGAATAAGCTGGAACTGAAAAAAGTAAAGGCCAATGTATCTTTTAAAGTGGGCTTGTTTGCAAATTATACCTATTCCTATCCTCAAATTCAATTTTATCCTTACTCTATAGCTATGTATGGGATTGGCTTAAGTGGTATAAAAGCAAGTTTCCCTATCTCAGCATTTTACCATAACAAACATAAAACCAAGGCGGCTGAGCTGGCATTTCAGCGACGAGAGGTTGAACACGAAGCAACAACAGATAAAGTTAGACAGGAAGTTAACGAAGCCTATTTAAGATATAAAGAAGCCATTACAAGGATTGATGTAGCAAAGCAGAATATAAAGCAAGCGACAGAGAACCTGAGGATCGTTAACAATACTTATTTCAACCAGTTATCACTGCTAACTGATCTTTTAGATGCTGATACACAATTGCTGCAAACCAGATTTGATCTTGCAGCAGCGCAGATAGCGGCACAATTACAATATTTCCAATTACAAAAAGCAATAGGCAACCTTTAAAATGCGAACAAAAAAGAAAAACTATACAAGTACCGATCAGCTCATCACCAAAGTCACGGCCTGGATTGCAGGCGTTATTGTTCTTGGTTTAATGATCTGGGGAGCAATTTCCTTATTTGACCTTTATAAGTATGAAGAAACCAATGACGCACAAGTAGAGGAATATATAAACCCTATAACTTCAAGAGTGACAGGTTATATAAGAACAATTAAATACGAAGAAAATCAGGATGTAAAGAAAGGTGATACCTTGCTTGTTATCGACAACAGTGAGTATAAACTTGGTCAGCAAGAGGCCGAAGCGGCTTTGTTAAATGCACAGGCTCAGATTAAAGTAATGGAAAGCAATGAGCTAACCACAACAAAAGCAGCAAGCGTTATGAAATCTCAGATCGCTTCTGCAAAAGCTAAACTTTTAAAGCAACAGCAGGATTATGATCGCTATTCAAAGCTTTTCAAAGTAGAATCTGCAACACTACAACAATTGGAAAATAGCAAGGCTGCCCTGGATGTAGCAGATGCAGAATACAGATCGGCCCTGAACGGCTATGAAACTTCGGCATCGAAAGTTAACGACATCAGGTCTCAAAGGGACGTATATCTGGCTGAAATAAAGCGTAGAGAAGCATTATTGGACAGAAACAAGCTTGATGTAGGCTACACGGTAATTACAGCGCCGTACAATGGAAAGATGGGAAGACGAACCATACAGGAAGGGCAGTTGATCCAGGCCGGACAAACACTGGCATTTATTGTAGATCAGGAAGCGGGCAAATGGGTTATTGCCAATTTTAAAGAAACCCAAATTTCGACCATGAAGCTAAATGGCCATGCGGTTATTGAAACTGATGCTTATCCGGGCGAGGAGTTTCAGGGAACGATTGTTTCCTTATCTCCGGCGACAGGGGCAAGGTTCTCATTACTGCCTCCTGATAATTCTACCGGTAATTTTGTTAAGGTGGTGCAGCGTATCCCGGTTAAAATTAAGTTAGATGACGATAGGAAAATAACCGATAAGCTAAAGGCAGGTATGAATGCTATTGTTGTAATTGCTAAAAACCAATGATTGCTGTAAAACCGGTATTTAAAAGATGGGCTCCTGAATGGCT
>NZ_JBFTIZ010000050.1:0-28846 GCF_056395165.1 Pedobacter sp. 10L46_2 | reverse complement strand
CCAACTCACTCTCTACCCGTTTATTTTCGGTGATGTCTCTTCCATAGGTATACAAGCGTCCCTGGCGGGCCACCATATTCCAGCTCAGCCAACGCAACTGGCCATGCTTGCTCTTTACCCTGAATTCTACATTGAATTCTTTAACCTTTTTCTTTAGTCCTTCTTCAATAATTTCCACCAACCTGCTGATGTCTTCTTTATTGCAAAACTTCCAAATACTTAGTCCTATAGATTCGGGAACCGTATAACCAAGTATACTGGTTACCGCATCATTTATAAACAGGATTTTACCTGAGTAATCTAAAATACAATGAATCTCTGGCGAAACTGTCGAAAGATTTAGCAGTTCCTCAAAACGATTGGTTTTGGCTTCCAGCTCTATTGTTTTTTTTCTTAAAGTAATATGGGTAATGGTTTCATTGGCAAGTGTTACCAAACCATCTTTCTGGTCATTGGTTAAGCATCGTGAGACTACATCAAACACTGCAATAACACCTATTTTAAAACCATTTTCATCCAGAAGTGGTGCGCCTGCATAGAAACGGACACCGGGTTTACCGGTAACCATAGGATGATCTTTAAATCTTTTATCGGTTAAAGTATCCTGTATTTCAAGTATCTCATTTCCTTTAATGGTTTCTGCACTAAAAGACACCTCCTTTGAAACGTCTCCATTGCCGATACCGATAAAGGATTTCAAAAAGAGCCGGCTTTCATCAACCAGAACAATAACCGCAATAGGTGCATTACATATTAAAGTAGCAAGCTTGGTAATATTGTCGAACTTCTCCTCTGAAGGGGTGTCCAAAATATTATACTCATGCAATACTTTAATACGCTCGCTTTCACTGGCAGACGAATCCCGGCTCTTCGATAACATTTAATTTACAACTCCCTTTCTATTTATATAGGGGGAACTTACTTACCAATTCAATTACCTTCTGTTTTACCTGCTTAAGGTTATTTTCGTCCTCAGCGTTGGTAATTACCTGGTCAATCAGATCAACAATAAGTTCCATTTCTTTTTCTTTAAATCCTCTTGTAGTTATAGCAGCAGTTCCTACGCGTATACCCGAAGTAACAAATGGAGATTTATCATCAAAAGGAACCATATTTTTATTTACCGTAATGTCGGCTTTTTCAAGCGCATTTTCAGCAAGCTTCCCTGTGATATTTTTATTTCTTAAATCAATCAGCATCAGGTGGTTATCAGTTCCACCAGAAATAATTCCGTAACCTCTTGATACAAATGCTTTTGCCATTGCCTGTGCATTTGCCTGTACTTGTTTAACGTAGGCTAAATAATCGTCACTCAAAGCTTCACCAAAAGCAATTGCTTTTGCAGCGATAATGTGCTCTAAAGGACCACCTTGTGTACCCGGGAAAACAGCCATATCTAATACTGACGACATCATTCTGATTTCGCCTTTAGGTGTTTTTAAACCAAATGGGTTTTCAAAATCCTTACCCATCATAATCATACCGCCACGTGGGCCACGTAATGTTTTATGTGTAGTTGTGGTAACGATATGGCAATGAGGAAGCGGGTTGGTTAATAATCCGCGGGCAATAAGACCTGCCGGATGAGAAATATCTGCCATTACCAATGCGCCAATTTTATCAGCTACACTGCGTACAAAAGCATAATCCCACTCTCTTGAATAAGCAGAAGCACCAACAATGATTAATTTTGGACGTTCAGCTAAAGCTAATTCTTCAAGTTTAGCATAATCAATTAAACCATCTTCTTTTTTAACTCCGTAAAATAACGGATGATACAATTTTCCTGAAAAGTTAACCGGAGAACCATGAGTTAAGTGACCACCATGAGAAAGATCAAATCCTAAAATCTTATCTCCGGGTTGAATTACCGCAAGCATTACAGCAGCGTTTGCCTGTGCACCAGAATGTGGTTGTACATTCACCCATTCCGCACCAAAAAGTTTCTTTGCGCGTTCAATAGCAATGGTTTCCACCTCATCTACTACCTGGCATCCACCATAATATCTTTTGCCCGGAAGGCCTTCAGCATATTTATTTGTTAAACAAGAACCAGCGGCTTCCATTACCTGTTTGCTTACAAAATTTTCTGAAGCTATCAGTTCAAGTCCATTTTCCTGACGGTCCAATTCCCTGTCAATCAAATCAAAAATTAAAGTATCTCTAGTCATTTATCGAAGTATATTTTTGTAAAATTAGCAATTTTCCTTCTTACTTTGATAACAAAATACCTTACTTTGTATTTCTATTGATAAAACCCCTGCATGGAAGATATTAACGGTCCATTACTACCCAACATAAACTATCCTACTGATTTAAAGCAGTATAAGGAACAAGACCTTGAACAAATTTGCAAGGAACTTCGTCAATATATTATAGATGTGGTTAGTGTAAATGGTGGACATTTTGGTGCCAGTCTTGGCGTTGTTGAGCTTACAGTAGCCTTACATTACGCATTAAACACCCCATACGATAAATTAGTCTGGGACGTTGGACATCAGGCTTACGGACACAAAATTCTTACCGGACGCAGGTCAGTTTTTCATACCAACCGGATATTAAACGGCATTAGCGGCTTCCCAAAAATCAGTGAAAGCGAATATGATACTTTTGGTGTAGGCCACTCTTCTACATCCATCTCAGCAGCTTTGGGCATGGCCGTAGCTTCGCACTATAAAGGAGAAACCGATCGTCAGCACGTTGCAGTGATTGGAGATGGTGCCATGACCGCCGGATTGGCATTCGAAGGATTAAATCATGCCGGTATTGAAAATTCAAACCTGTTAGTGATACTGAACGACAACTGCATGTCTATCGATCCTAACGTTGGTGCACTAAAAGAATATTTAACAAACATTACTACCTCAAAATCTTACAACCGCTTCCGCGATGACATTTCTAATGTGCTTATTAAGCTTTCTGAGCTTGGACCTAATGCGCATAAGTTTGTCAAGAAAATTGAGAAAAGTATAAAAGGTACGCTGCTTAAACAAAGTAATTTGTTCGAAGCGCTGAACTTCAGATATTTCGGCCCGGTTGATGGTCACGATGTGGTCCGCCTAACCCAGGTCATTAAAGATTTAAAAGAGATCCCCGGCCCTAAGCTTTTACATTGTGTAACCGTAAAAGGAAAAGGCTTTGCCCTGGCAGAGAAAGATCAAACAAAGTGGCATGCACCTGGCCTTTTCGATAAAATTACCGGAGAGATAAAAAAATCTGTTCCTGATAAACCACAACCTCCAAAATATCAGGATGTTTTTGGCCATACTTTGGTTGAGCTGGCTGAAGCCAATAAAAAAATTGTAGGTGTAACTCCCGCTATGCCATCCGGATCTTCAATGAACATCATGATGAAGGCAATGCCTGCCCGTGCGTTTGATGTGGGTATTGCAGAACAGCATGCCGTTACTTTTTCCGCAGGATTGGCCACTCAGGGGCTTATTCCATTTTGTAACATCTACTCAAGCTTTATGCAAAGAGCTTATGATCAAGTCATTCATGATGTTGCAATACAAAACTTAAATGTTATTTTTTGTCTGGATCGCGCAGGTTTGGCAGGTGCCGATGGTGCCACACACCATGGTGCTTATGATCTGGCCTATATGCGTTCTATTCCTCACATGACGGTTGCTGCCCCAATGAACGAGGAAGAACTACGTAATTTAATGTATACCGCACAGCAAGACAATATGGGGCCTTTTTCCATACGTTATCCCAGAGGAAACGGCGTTATTGTCGACTGGAAACGTCCGCTAAAAGCATTAGAAGTAGGAAAAGGCAGAAAAATCTGTGACGGCGAAGATGTCGCCATACTTACCATTGGTCACGTGGGTAACTTTGCGGTAGATGCATGCAAAGAATTGAATAGTGAAGGTATACATCCTGCACATTACGACCTTCGCTTTGCCAAACCTTTAGACCAGGCCATGCTTCATGATGTATTTAAAAGATACAAACACATCATAACAATTGAAGATGGGTGTGTGCAAGGTGGCGTGGGGAGTGCAATACTTGAATTCATGGCCGACAATGCCTACAATGCTCAGGTAATCCGTTTAGGTATTCCTGATGACTTTATTGAACATGGTGAGCAGGCCGAATTATGGGCTTTATGTGGTTATGACACAGCAGCAATTATTAATACCGTAAAAAAGATTGCCGTAAGCAGAACTACAAAAACAATGGCCTCCTAATGCCAAATGCCTCAGCGTTAAGGCATCAACCATTTGTAAAGCCAGATCCAGAGTTAATGGATCTGGTCATCAATCATCTTTCTTCCTATCACCCACTTCCCAAAGCACTCGAAAACGAAATTAAAGCATGTTTGTTTGATGTACGGGCTAAAAAAAATGAATACCTGCTTAAGCAGGGCGAAACGAGCGAATACTTATATCTCATCATTAAAGGTTTGGTAGTTGGTTATACCACACTTAAAAATAAAAAACTTACTACTTATATCTGCCTGGAGGGTGAATCTGTTTCAGCTATAAAAGGAATGTACGGCGACGGGCCCTCCGGCGAAAGTATTTACGCTGTAGAGGATTCTCATCTCATCGGCTTGCCCATACATAACCTGCTGCAGTGGCTTCAAACCTCATTTGAGCTGAACATCATCATCAGAAAAATAGTCGAATCCTTTTACAAATCTGCACACCAGCGGTCCAATCTGGTAAGAATGGGGTCAGCCCAGGAGAAATATGAATTCTACCTCAGCACAACAAATCATAATATACAGAGAATTCCCCCTCAATATATTGCTGATCTGCTGGATATAAAGCCCGAAACACTCCATAAGATTTTGAAAAAGGCGAAACAGCCAAATGAGGCTTCAGTACAAACTTATTTTGAGTTAATTGAAGATTACATGAGGGATCAGGAGGCATTTAAACAGCATGGTTTAACCCTGCCCAAGATGGCAGCCGACCTAAGGGTACCCACCCATCAGCTCTCACATGTATTAAATTTTCATTACAAAAAGAGTTTCACTGCCTTTGTAAATCACTACAGGGTTGATTATGTCAGAAGCAAGTTGCAAAACACCTCTGCATGGCAACACCTTACCATAGAGGCTTTAGGAAAAGAAGGTGGCTTCTCCTCAAGAAGTGCCTTTTTCGCTGAGTTTAAGTCACATACCGGTATGACGCCTTCTGAGTATGCCAAGTCCCGACAAAATTAAGTCCTGCATTATAAATCAGGACTTAATTCTCTTTCCTTTCCTTGCCCACCGATAACCTATTGATTATATTTGTTAATAATAAATAAACTTATTTATACCGAATAATTAAGTTCAACGATAATTTTATTGCGTCCAAGAAATGGAAACCTCAGAAATCACCTGGTTAAATGCCAACAAAACCTACAAAAAATGCCCCTATTGCAAACAAGGAGACTTAGATTCGAGAGTTAAAAGAGGCACTTTAGTTAAATCATTTTTATTTTGGCTTGACCTGAAAAGATACGCATGCGGATCATGTGGCCGTAAGGTTTACATGGTTGGCAAAAACGAAAAATAGTACGTCTTATTTGTGGATGTATATTTGCAATTTAAATGATTCCCCTACATCATTCGGTTGTACCAATCCTATCGCCATAACTGTGTAGTACTGCCCCGCTGTTAAAACAGTACTGCTCAAAGTGCTCATGACTGTTCCTTCAGCAGCATTCTTTGTATCAAGAGAATAAGTTCCCGGGGTAATTTCCGTAAAACTGCTAACCGCTTTATAAGATTTGTCAGTAACCAGATTTGTCGTATCATTATTCAAAGACAGATCAAGCGCAGGGGCATCGGGCGATAAGTTTACAAATCTTATAAAAGCCTTTTCAGTGGAATAAGCATCAGGCGTATCTGAAATCAACAGCCCATCCATGTTCTCGTTTTTGTTAATTACAAAAAAAGAATAGGCCTTATTGGTCTCTATTGCTATCGTTTTGCTCAGCAGCGCCGTTAGGTCGCTTTCTGCAGTAAACTTTAGGGTATGGTCTCCTTCAGTCAGGGTAGCATATGGAATTACACCTCCAAATGGCAAAGCGCTCTCAATTACTTTTGTCCCATCCAGATAGGCATTATAAGTAGCCAGGGTAGGCGATGCATTGATAATCGTTAATGAGGAAAGGCCCGTGGTGTCTGCCGCTTCTTTTTTGCAGGAACTGAATAACATGATAGCCAGGGTAATCATCAAAAAAACAAACAATACATCCAGACCTTTATTGGTCTCATTTTTAAAAATATTCATAAGAGTTTATTAAAATTTATAGATTTTTTCCATTAACATATGCCTGCAGCGTATGGCGGTATCCCTCTCCAATGGGTATTTCGGTACCAGCAATAATCACCTGTGTCTTTTGTACAGATTCAATCTTTTCCAGAGAAATGATGTATGATTTATGAATGCGCATAAACCTTCCCGAGCTTAACTTTTCCTCTACCCCCTTCAGCCCCATCCTGGTAATTACCTGTTTGCCATCCTGTATATTGATCCGCACATAATCTTTAAGGCCTTCAATAAAAGTGATGTCCTGCATCCTCACCTTAACAAGGGAATAATTTGCATTTACAAATACATGATCATTTTCCGGTTGAGCCGGTTTAGGCTTTACCTGCCTCACCTGATAAAGTTCTCGTGCTTTTTCAACTGCTTTAAAAAATCTCGAAAACTGCACCGGTTTCACCAGATAATCCACCACATCCAGATTAAATCCGTCTAATGCATGTTCGGGATAAGCAGTCACCATAATCACCATTGGAGGTTGTTTCAACGAGCGCAACAACTCTAAACCGTTTATGCCCGGCATCTGAATATCCAGGAACAGCAGGTCTATCTGTTGCGCCTTTATCAGATCAAATAACTGCATCGGACTGCGGATAGAAGCAACCACATTTAGATAGGGTATTTGCCGTACATTATCTTCCAGCAGCTTCAGCGCCGGGCTTTCATCATCAATTAATATACAATTCATTTATAAGTTGATTTGAAGTTTAGCTACGTAGGTATTATCGGTTTCTTCTATTTTTAATGCATGGTTCTGAGGGTAAATCAGCTCCAGCCGCCTGCGCACATTGGCCAGTCCAATTCCCGAATCCCTTTTATCTGATGTTGATGGCCAGGTTCTTACCGGCGCAATCCCGTTCATTACTTCCATATAAAGCTTACTGGATTCAACGGCAATCGAAACATCTATTATCGGATCAGGAAGCATCCCTATCCCGTGTTTAAAGGCATTTTCTACAAAGGGGATTAAAAACATCGGTTCAATCCTATATTCATCAGTTATCCCCGATAGGTAAAGGTTTACCTGAATATCATCGCCAAACCTTAGTAATTGCAAGTTGATGTAGTTCTTCAGGTATTCTGCTTCTTCTGTAAGTGTGATCTTGCCTTCGTCACTATCATAAAGCATATAGCGCATTAATTGCGACAAACTGATCAGCGAGGGTTCTATCAGTTCCGGTTTCTTTCTCGACATATAAACCAGCGTATTCAGCACATTGAACATAAAATGCGGGCTGATCTGAGAGGATAAAAATTCCAGCTCGGTTTTCAGTTGAATGTTTTCAAGTTCCTTTATATGTTTATCACGAATGACCTTATCCATATAAAGACGGTAACTGAAGCTAACCACAATCACAAAAGTGAAGGGCAATACATTCATGAAGGGTTTCGGATGGGCCATCCGCCGATCCGCAAACCTGGGCATTTCAGGATGCAAAAAGTGATTTGCCAGCATAAACAAAAGCAAGGTCACAACCAGCAGCAGCACATAAAAATACATGCCATTCTTTTTTTCTCTTATCGGATAAATCACAAAACTGTGTACATAGAAAATGATAATGAGCAAAATATTAGAAAGGAACAGGTTTTTAAGCATGTCATTTCTAAATTCTGGCGGGGCGCCTCCAAATCTCGATAGAAATGGCAAACTCAGTACCAGCAACCAAATGAGCAAGGGGGCCATAGCGCTTATTAAGCGCCAGTATTTCGAATTCTTCATTACTGATACACCCGTAATTTTAAACTGTCAGCCTGCATGGAGGTAAAAATGCCCAGCCCATTCACAATGTTGGTATAAGGGTTGGTCAGGTTTAATGAACTGCCGCCATTGTTATTTAAAGCATCGCTATATTCTTTATTGATATGAAACAGCAGCACCCGGTAATTACCCAGGTAATTAAAGGTCATCTGCTGGGTCTGAAAGGACGAAACCTGTCCCAGAATCACTTCGGTGTCTCTGTATGACCCGTTATTTCTCGGATTTGTGCTTGTCCTGCTGGTCTCCGTATTCTTCAGCACTATCATATAATGTCCGCCGGTAGTATTGTTCCAGCTCAGGGTTATCGGAACAAAAGTCGCAGGCGTTGTTCCAAAATCCATTACCGGTACTTTTTGAAGCGAATCAGAAGTCACAAAGCCTGTAGGTTTATCAGGCACCGTAGTTTCTGAGCTGATCGTTTTATTGTTATACTCAAAACTGAGTGAATAGGTCTTATGTTCAGTTATAAAAGTCGTATCACTGTAAACGTAGTTTCCATCGGTACGCTCCGAGAGTTCAACTGTTTTGGCGCCGTCTGATATTTTTAGCTTTAAATCGGTAAGGGGAAAACCCAATGAGATGGTATCATCAAGGTATTTTTGATAATAAACCTTCACAAGGACCGATTTTCCGGGTACCAGGTAACCTTCTACCACGGGTCTGGAATAATCATCATCTAATGTGCTGTCCTTTTTGCAGGAGCATATAAAAAAAGCGGCTAATGCAACGGTAAGTAGGGTAGGTATCTTTATTTCCATTTTAAGCTTAGTGTAATATTAGGGGTGAAACCAAGGTAATTTACATTAGAGGTAAGCACCTGATTGTTTACGATTGAGTATTGTTTATACCAAATGTTTGATCTGTTATAGATGTTGAAGAGCGAAAACCCGATACTCCCGGTTTTACGGCTGTCAATTTTTATCAGATCATAGGTAACCGAAGCATCTAACCTGTGGTAGGCCGGCATGCGGGCCCCGTTTTTCTCGCTAATGGTTAAGAAAGTGTGGCTTCTGCCGGAATAATCATTAACCGTATAGCTGGTCAAGGGCGCAGTATAAGGCTTTCCTGTGGCATAGATCCAGGTTGCAGAAAAGGTCCATTTACCGTTATGATAAACGTTAACCAGCTTAAATTCATGGCCGGTGTCCTGATTTGCAGGGAACTCTCCCCCATACACCTCAAAATTATTTACTGCCTTTGAGAGGGTATAACTCAGCCAGCCGGTGTATTTGCCGTGTGTTTTTYGCAATAAAAACTCAACTCCTTTTGTATAGCCGGTCCCATTGTAAAAATGTTCTTCCAGTGTCCCGGCCGACCCCATCCTCCTGCCGGTTTGTMTTTGCGAATATTCACTCAGGTTATCCAGGCTTTTGTAATAACCCTCTACATCAATCAGGAACTGGTCTGTTTCATAACTAAATCCGGCTATGTAATGCAGGGCAGAGCTTACCGGAATAGTACTTCCGTTAGAAAGCACCCAGAAATCTCTGCTGCCTGCCAGAATATCTTCTTTAATTACCCGGTTTGTAAACTGATAGAATTTTCCGGTTGAGCCTTTAAGTGTAAAGCGATCTGTAAGCGTATAAGTTGCCGAAAACCGGGGTTCCAGATATACTTTTCCCGTAAGGTCATAATAGGTACTGCGCAAACTCGGATTCAACTGCAACTTACTTACGGGATTAATCTCCAGTTCGGCATACCCGCCACTGGTAAGCGCTTTTGTATGCTGGTTAATCAAGGTACTGGTATCATTTAAACTGTTCTGGTAAGAAACATTTTGTCTGGATGCAAATCCGCCAAACAACACCTTTAATTTACCCGCAGCCTGCCATTCCCAGTCAGATTTCAAACTAAAGTCTTTAAGGTTGTTCTTTTCAAATGTCCCTGTCGAGATTTCCTGGTCAACCCCTTCGCTATCCTGAACGGTTATGGTATTGCTGTTGTCTCTGTCACTATGATAGGTCGAATAACTGAGCAACGTATTGGAATATAACCTGGAGTTCCATCGGCTCGACCACTTCAAGCTCGATCCCAGGTTGCCATAAGTTGTTTTATCGGTTGAGCTGATACTACCACCGCCCGACAAGAACGAAGGCAATGCGACATCCCTGCTGTTGTCAAGGTTATCATTTCCCTGGTAAATACTCCACGAAAACCTGTTCTTGTCATCCGGGGCATAGGTATATTTGGCATTCAGGTCATAAAAAGACGACGAGGGTACGGTAGCAGTTGTAGCACCTCCGCCAAAACCTCCGCCTCCGCCACCCGGGGGGCCGCCTCCCATGCGTCCACCCCCTGGTCCGGAAGCAACAGTTGTGCTGCTGTTGAATTTATTGAAGATCTTGTTATATAATGGTCCCTGATAGGAGTGCCTGTAAGCCAGCAACAGCGTTGATTTACTGTTGATCGGTTTTTCCAAAAACACATTCGCACTGAGTAAGCTCAGATCTCCGGCAATATTGGTTTCTTTATTATTCCCTTCTTTGCCTACTATATCGGTAACACTTGATAATCGCCCGCCATATTTTGCGGAGAAACCTCCCTTATACAAAGTCACATCTTTAACGGCATTACTGTTAAATGCACTGAAAAATCCATACAGGTGATCAACCTGGTAAACCGTAAAACCATCAAAAAGCACCAGGTTTTGGTCAGGAGTGCCTCCCCTTACATATGCACCCGATGAAGATTCGTTACTGGCACTAATACCCGGCATGAGCTGAAATGACCTGAGGATATCCTTTTCTCCAATGTTAGGGAGTTCTTCAAGTTTTGACGGAGAAATCTGCAGTACACTTACCCTTCGCTTGTCGGTACTCATCGCGTTGTCTCTTCTTTTATCGGTTATGGTTACCTCATTTAGTGATTTTACCGCCGGAAAAAGTTCTATAATAACTTCTGCTTTAATGTTCGCTTTATTTAATGCGTATACATCCGGGCGGTAACCGATATAGTTTATATCTAGTACACAGGTATCCGAAGGCACGTTTAAAAGTGTAAAATAACCATCGGCATTGGTCGCTGTACTGATACCCGTATGACGAACTTTTACAATTGCCGCAGGCAAAGATTCGCCACTGGCATTGTCTACCACCCTTCCTCTTATTTTAAATGGTTCCATCTTACTGCTTTCTACTTCTTCTGCCTTCAGCAGCGCTGTTTGGTTTAACGGCACTTCTTTAAACACCGGTTTATCACCGGCTATCTTTTTTAAACGGCCCACATCTTCCGGCTTGCGGATGATGTAAATGTTCTGATCCGGATCCAGCCAGTAATACAATTTATTCTCCCGGCAAATCTTTCCCAGCACATCCTTTACCGGTTCATTCAGGTAACGGTCTGTTACCATATAATCTTTAAGCATCTCAGGTTCATAAATGATCCTGGTCTTGCATTTCAACGAAAGGGTATCCAGCATCCTTGCCATAGGCAGGCTGTAAAACCCATCAATTGTGGCCTGCGTTTTTAGCGGGCGCTGCGCCCAGGCACTAATGCTCATGACGCCTGTAAATCCAAGTAACAGTAAAATTCGCTTCATATTCTGGAAGCGAATTTTATAAATTCATATGTTAACAAATGTTAATTGAGATCAACGGGCTAAATTCATAGGTTAAGACTCTATTTTCTGCGACAATTGAGTTCATAAAAAATCACTACTCGTACCTTAACGCTTCTATAGGATCTAATTTTGATGCCTTCAATGCCGGATAATAGCCAAAGAAAATTCCCGTTATCGCACAAACCAAAAAGGAGATTACAATAGAGAATTCAGAAATTACCGTCGGCCAGTTCAACGAAGCCGGAACAATCAGGGCTGCCGAAACGCCCAATACCACACCAATTACCCCGCCGGTTACACTAATCACAATAGCCTCTATCAGGAATTGTAATAAAATATCTATACCCCTTGCACCTATCGACATCCTTAAACCGATTTCCCGGGTACGCTCTGTAACCGAAACATACATAATGTTCATAATTCCTATCCCTCCAATTACCAGCGAGATACTGGCAACAGCGGTTAGCAGCGCAGTCATCATACTGCTTGTAGAATTCATCATCGTCATCAATTCCGCCTGTGTTCTGACCTGAAAGTCATTGTCCTCAGCATCTCGTAAACGGTGCGTTTCTCTAAGTGTACTGGTTATTTCTGCAACCGCAGCGTCCGAAGCAGCTTCACTGGTTGCCGATGCATAGATCTGTCCAAAATAAATGGATGATAAAATCCTTTTCTGAACCGTCGTATACGGGGCAATAATGATATCATCCTGATCCTGGCCAAAGTTACTTGTACCTTTTGGCGTTAGCACGCCTATGACCTGGAATGGGATTTTACCAAACCTGATGATCTTGCCAATCGGATCTTCTCCGTTGGGGAACAGGTTATCAACCACTGTTTTGCCCAGTAAACAGACCTTGGCCGAGGACCTCACGTCTTGCTCGGAAAATATGATCCCTTCTTTAACGGATAGCTTTCTGATATCCAGGTATTCCGGGCTCACTCCCTGAATAGAAGTAGGCCAGTTGGCCGCACCGTTAATGGATTGTCCGCTTGAAGATGCCAGCGGAGAAATTTCTGCAATATTAACAGCATTCTTTTTCAGGGCATCTACATCCTTAATGGTAAGCGTTTTAAGACTGCTGCCCATCATCCTCGCGCCACCGGGTTCATTGCTGTAGGGCATAATGGTAATCATATTCGAACCCATGCTAGCCAGCGAAGCATTGATACTTTGCTTTGAGCCTTCGCCAATAGACATCATCGTAATTACTGATGCCACGCCTATAATAATGCCCAGCATGGTCAACAGTGCACGTAGTTTATTGCGTTGCAGGGCTTTAATTGCCAGTCTGATGAGATTAATAAATTTCATAATTTTCTTCTTAATAATCGTCTGTCGCAGGCAGAGAAGCCAAAGCTTCTTTTGCCCAGCGAATGTGTTTATTCATCGAATCTTTTTGAACCTTTCCGTCCCTTAGCATCACTGTGCGGGTACTAAATGCAGCAATATCCGGCTCGTGGGTAACGAATACAATGGTTTTACCGTTTTGATTCAGCTCCTGCATAAGCGACATGATCTCGTAAGATGTTCGTGTATCCAGGTTTCCGGTAGCCTCATCCGCAAGGATCATAACAGGCTCGTTTACCAATGCCCTAGCAATCGCAACACGCTGCTGCTGTCCGCCCGACAACTGGTTTGGCATATGATCAAACCTTCCATCAAGCTTAACCGCCTGTAAGGCTGCAATAGCGCGCTCTGTCCGTTCTTTGGTACCAATAGTGGGGTTATACAGTAATGGGAGCTCCACATTTTCAAGCGCAGAGGTACGTGGCAATAAGTTGTACGACTGGAAAACAAAGCCAATCTTATGGTTCCTTAATTTTGCCAGTTCGTCTCTGGTCAGCTCTTTTACGTTTACATTATCGAGCATATAAGTTCCCTCTGTAGGCTTATCCAAACAGCCCAGCATATTCAGCAAAGTGGTTTTACCAGACCCGCTGCTCCCCATTATGGTTAAAAACTCGCCCGAATCCACATCAAATGAAACCCCCTTTAAGGCCCTCACCGTTTCGGTACCCATTTTAAACTCACGCTTTACATTTTCTATTTGAAGGATCTTGTTGCTCATCGTCTGTTTCCTCCTGGTCTTTTTGGCATAAATGGACTTGAAGCTGCTGCTGCCGGCATTCCTGCCGAACCGCCCTCCATACCACTGATCACTACATCATTTGCATTCAACCCTTCAAGTACCTCTACATGTGTATTGTCATTCAACCCGGTTTTTATTCTTTTCTGAATAAGCTTTTTGCCTTGTAATACCCACACAAAAGAAGGTTCCATCTTTTCTGTTTCTCCGGTTGGCGCTTTCAGTTGCTTAGTCGCGCTGGTGTCCTTTCTCATCCTGCCTTTACCGCCTTTTCTCCCCATTCCCCTGCCTGGCAATGGCACAATTTCATATTCTTTAAGTAAACTCGAATCCGGATTAAATTTTAAGGCCTGGGCCGAAACCAGCAAAGCATCATTTACCTCTTTGGTGTAAATTATAATGTTCGCAGTCATGCCGGGCTTTAGTTTCTTATCATCATTTGGCGCATCAATCAGTGTGGCGTAGGTAACTACGTTTGCTGATATGGATGGCTGTAACCTGATGTCCTTTACTGTTCCGTTAAAAGTATCGTCTATAAAGGCATCAACGGTAAAAGTTGACCGCTGACCTTTAACTACATTGCCTATATCTGCCTCATCCACCTTTGCCTGAACCTGCATTTTCGTAATGTCTTTGGCAATGGTAAAAATTGTTGGTGTATTAAAGCTCGCCGCAACGGTTTGCCCTATACTAACGCTTCGCCCTAATACTACCCCATCTATTGGAGAATAGATCTGTGTAAAGGAAAGGTTCCTTTCTGCCGATCTCAGCTGTGCCTTTGCATTACTTACATTAGCGGTTGCCACCTGCAAGGTATTTAAAGCCTGATCGTATTCTGCTTTGCTGATTGATCCTGTTTCAAACAATTGCTTCTGGCGACTAAAGTTTGCCTGCTGATAGGTCTGGTTACTTTGAGATTGTGCCAAACTGGCTTTCGCCTGATCAACTGTGGCCTGTATCAGTGTCTTATCCAATTCTGCAAGTAACTGTCCTTTCTTAACGGTTGAGTTAAAATCGGCATATAATGCAGAAATGGTTCCCGATACCTGCGTACCTACGGTAACGGTATCCACCGGCTGCACCGTTCCGGTAGCAGTTACACTTGTTGAAATTGAACCTCTCGAAGGCTGCTCTTTGGTCAGCATTACGGGCTGTTCCTTAGTCCTCAAAAAGAAGTACCATACTAAACCAAGTACAACTATAATGGAGATAATGATTAGAATAATTTTTCTGGACTTCATGACTTATAATTTAATGGGTGTTCCTAAGTAAAACTCATAGATTCTTGCAGCCAGAGCTGCATTATATTTTGCTTGTATGTACGATTGCATGGCCTGTACATATAAATTCCTTTGCTGGTAGAAGTCTACAATATTGGCAACCCCAATCTTTAATTCCTGATTGGCAATACGGTACACTTCCTGGTTAAATTTCAATTGCTCTGCTGCTGATGCGAACTGACCCTGGGAATTCTGCGCATTGATGTAGGCTTTCTCTGTATTCAGGGCCAGCGTGGTCTTTGTGTTTTCCAGAGCTAGTTTAGATTGCGCGATATCAATCTTTGCTTTGGCAACATTGGTTTTATTTTGCCTTTTTGTAAAAATTGGGATGGACAAGGTTAAGCCCGCCTGCTGATAAAAGTTATTATCAAACTGTCTAAAGGCATTGTAGTTTGGGTCTTTCGCATAACTTGTCCCCATGCCTGCACCCAGTGTTAACGAGGGCAGATAACCTGCTTTCGCTTTGGTAAGCCCAAGGTCCGAAATCTGTACACCCAGTTCTGCATTCTTTATTTCCGGGCGGTTTTGCAAAGCATATTGCTGTACGGTGCTCAGATCGGTGATGCTTCCTGTCGAAATTACAGTATCTGGTTTTACTACATCAAAATCTTTAGCATCAGGTAACTGCAACAACTGCTTTAGGGATATTTTATCCTGGCGCTGGGTATTCTGCGAAGTCGTCAGGTTGTATTTATCCGATGCCAGCTGTGCCTCAAACTGTGCCACAACTTTACGGGCCACCGATCCTGCCGCAAACTGGCGTTTTGCCTGTTCAAGCTGAGCCTGGGATGTTTTTACCAAGTCCTCATTGTAAATGATACTCTCCTTATCTACAAGTATACTCAGGTAAGCCTGCGTAATCTGTAAGGTGATGTCGTTTTCATTTTCCAGAATGGCGAAGTTGGCCGACTGGACGGACAAATCTTTTTGCTTTATGTCTGTTTTAAGGTAGCCTCCTTTATATAGCGTCCACGAAGAGCTTAAACCATATGACCCTGAATAATTAAGGCCACCGGAATTCCCATTGGTAGCCATGTTATAATGATTAAAGGATTGCGAAGCCGAGCCATATAGATCAGGCAGCAATGCCGATTCTGCCAGCAACTTATCCTGCTGGGCGCTTTGCTTATCCAGTTGCAAACTCTTAAGCTGAATATTATTTGTCTTTGCGTACTGCAGGCATGCTTCCAGATCCCAGACCGGCGGCAAAACTTTTAATGCGGTATCCTGACTAAAGCCCCGGAGGCTAAAACAGGTGACGGCTAAAAGCAGCAGGATTTTCATTGTTAATTTTGACATATCTCTATATAAAAAACCGTATTAACTGGTCAAATCAACAGCTATTTAGCCTCTAAAAAAAACGCGATAGACCGGCATATCAAACACATCGACGGAGGGCTGTTATGAATCGACGGAAACATTTGCACTTATCTGGATAGGTTCCCTACCTTGTACACACTTAATAATCATTAAATTTTAAACCAATGGTTTCCCTAAAAAGCCGTTCCTATCTTAGCATATTACTCCATATATTTTCATGGATGCTATTTGCTTTCGTGCTTCTTTTTCACCAGCCTTTATCATGGAATATCACATTACCTCCTCAATTCTGGGTTAAGCAGGGCTGTATCCTGGTGATGTTGATCGCTGTATTTTATGTGAACAGCAAAATCCTTGTCCCTCAGCTCCTGCTAAAAAACAAAACACTCACCTTTGTATTGGTTATTCTGGCCATAGCCATTTTAGCCGGCCCCTTCGTAAAGATCATAGATAACGCATTGAATTTACCTGAGTTGATGTCAAAGGCGTTTCGTGAATTAGGAATACCCCGGCCGCCAAAAAGATCAGATAGAATTGATGTTTTCCAGATCATGATGACCTTATTTATGGTAGGTATCAGTACCAGCGTTACCCTGATTCAGAAATGGCAGGCCGATAAACAAAGCAGAGAGGCCCTCGAGAAAGAAAAGATCGGTTCAGAACTGTCCTTTCTAAAAGCACAGATCAATCCTCATTTCTTTTTTAACACCTTAAACAACATTTATGCGTTAACGCACGTGGATGTCGATAAATCCAGAAAAGCGCTACACAAGTTGTCGCGCATGATGCGCTACCTGCTTTACGAAACGCNNGTTTCTTTTATTGTCGATTACATTGAACTCATGAAACTGCGTTTAAACGATACGACTACTGTGGTTTTTGAGGAGCCGACACTTAAGTCCGACCCTCAGATTGCTCCCATGCTGTTCCTTCCCTATATCGAAAATGCCTTTAAATATGGAGTCAGTACAACTGAGCCCTCTACCATATCCATATCCCTCGAATTGCAGGATAAAGAACTAACAATGGTCGTAAAAAACTCCATTTTTAAAAACAATTCGATAACAGCTGATGAATATGGTGGAATTGGCTTAAGCAACACCAAAAGAAGGCTCGAATTGTTATATCCCGGTAAGCATACCTTTAGTGCACATGTCACAGAAGATACCAAAGCATTTATTGTTAACTTAAACCTAACCCTCGATGATACTGAATTGCATAGCAGTTGACGATGAGCCACTGGCGCTTGGTTTGATCTGTAGTTTTATTGAGCAAACGCCTTTCCTAAAATTGGTGGGTAGCTTTTCGAGTGGCATAAAAGCTTTAGAAGCTTTGCACGATCAGCACATAGACCTTATTTTCCTGGACATACAAATGCCCGATCTAACCGGGATCCAACTGGCCAGAACACTGGAAAATAAACCTGGAAACGCAAAACCAAGGGTAATCTTTACCACTGCCTTTAACAATTATGCGATAGAAGGATATAAAGTGGATGCGCTCGATTATCTTTTAAAACCTTATGATTATGAGGAGTTCTTAAAAGCAGCTCACAAGGCCAAAACCTATACCGAGATGTTAACTGCCAAACAACCGACCGCCGATAATGAAGAATACATTTTTTTAAAAGTCGAGTATCAGCTGGTTAGGGTGGCCATAAAAGATATCGTTTACATCGAGGGGTTAAAAGATTATGCAAAGATCCATCTGGCGGGCGAGACCAAACCCCTGTTATCCCTGATTACGCTGAAATCGCTTGAGGATAAACTCCCCACCCGCCTTTTTATGAGGGTACACCGCTCATTTATCATCTCGCTCGATAAAATTGACGCAGTCACCAAAAACACTGTACAGATCGGGGGCATCAATATCACCATCGGAGAACAGTATAAAGAGGCGATGAAGCAATTCCTCAGCAACTGGCTGTGAACTGCCATCCAGGAGCACCACCAATGGGCTGGGCTTCGGAGCGCTTAGGCGCTCCCGGTGGCAACGCTTTATCCTGTTCTTGCATTGCGCAGAATTCAGTCCTGCGAGCCTAACGATATGTTTTTACCCGCTCTTGGTGGTTTCTACGTGGAAAGACGATCCTGCTATAGTGATTTTAATTGGCTGATCGCATATAAAGGAAGATTGCTCAGCCATTCCTCCCGCCTGAAATCAGACATAGAGGTTCGTATGGCAAGTTCTGGACCGTACTTATCTACGTAATTCCGCAAGCTTTTGGCCCTTAGATTTTCTTCCGCTTTTACTTCTATTGGGATAATGTGATGGCCATATTGTACAAGAAAATCGATTTCCGCGGTGGCATTTTCTGCAGACCAATAGTAAACGTTTATTTCTTTTGTTGTTTTCAATTGCTGGAGTACATATTGCTCTGTCAAGGCTCCCTTAAACTCTTCAAATATTGCATTCTCCTCCAGGAGGGTTTTTACATCAATGTCACCCATTGCTGCTAGCAGGCCAACATCGAGCAAAAATAATTTGAAAGCGCTCTGATCTTCATAAGCTTTCAATGGGATCGCAGGTTTACTTGCGCGGGATACTTTATGGATAAGCCCGCAGTCAATCAGCCATGACATAGCCAGTTCATATTCTTTGGCACGGGAGCCATGTTTGATTAATCCGTAGATAAACTTTTTGTTCTCTTTTGCCAATTGAGAAGGAACTGAATTCCATAGCATTCTGATTCTTGGCACAATTTCATGAGGTGCGTGTTTGGAAAAATCCTGCTCATAAGCCTCCAAAATACGTTTTTGTATTGCTCTTACTTCTGTGAAATTTTCCTCTTGTGTAAAAGCAACAACAGCTTCAGGCATGCCGCCCACATAATAATACTGCCTCAGCAGGTCGATATATCTATTTTTATACACCTTAATCAGGCTCCAGTCCTGGCTATTTAACACTTCCACCAGCGCTTGCTGGCCTTTGGCATTAAGAAACTCTATATAGTTCAGCGGATAAAGGTGTAAAAACTCAACTTTTCCAACAGGAAAGGAGGTTTGTCTATTCAAGGCAGCCCCAAGTAATGAACCAGCTGAAATGATATGATATTCCTGCGCATTTTCATAAAAGTATTTCAGTGAGGTCAGCGCTCCAGGCGCCTCCTGTATTTCATCGAATACAATCAGTGTGTTTTCTGGCTGTATCAATATCCCAGTTTCTATTTGTAATGCGGTGATGATTCTGTTGATGTTAAAATCTTCCTCAAAAGACTCCTTTAAGCAGTTTGTTACTTTCGAAATTAACATAAGCAGTTTGTGCATATTCCTGTTTACCAAATGCCTTCATCAACCATGTTTTACCGACCTGCCTTGCTCCACGGATAATCATCGGTTTGCGGTTCTTTTTAGTTTTCCAGGTTAGTAAATCTTCAAATTCATTCCGATACATATTTCCTCCCATTTTTTAAAGCAAGTATACACATATACGTACATGTTATTGATGATCATTACATTTTTTCGAATGAACTTATGATAAACTCAACATTTTACCTAACGAACAAAGGTAATTCACAGCGATTTCTTGAGACAATGTATGCTCAGGAATTTCGCCATTTTTTCAGCAAATGCAAAAACTTAGGTCTGAGGATTCTGTCCAAAAGCTACATAAGACTCGAAGACCAGGAACAGAAACAACATATGGAATAATAAAATGTAGTTTTATAAACCGATCTTATTCTTTGTCTTGATCTCTTTACTAAGCCTGTTAACCTCTTCTATCAGCAAAGGAATCGCCGGATAAACCATATTATGTCCATACCCCTGCAATTCATGCAGAACGGTAGTCTTATTCCCTGCTAATTTCATCATCCTTGCCAGATAGGCATTTTCCTCATACCGGCCCAGCATCTCCATTTCTCTGTCGCCGGTAAGCAATAACATCGGCGGCGCTGTTGGACGAACGTGATACAGCGGGGCATATTCATCAATTATAGGCTGAACATCTTTTATCTTGCGCTCCTGTCTTACGGTAAAGTGGGTAATGGCCTGTCCACTAAAAGGAATCAATCCTGCTATAGCGTCGGCATCTATGTTGTACGCGGCAAGGTATTTTTTATCTAAGGTCAGCATCATCCCAAGGTAAGCTCCAGCCGAATGGCCCGAAACAAAAATCAGTTTATTATTTCCTCCATATTTCGCAATGTTATTAAAGGTCCATGCTACAGATGCTGTTGCATCTTCAATAATATCTTTTACAAGTGCTTTAGGTGAAAGTCTGTACCCTACTGCAATTACAATAAAGCCCTTTTCAAGCAATTCTCTTGGCATTTCTTTGTTGCCTCCGGTCAGGCCACCGCCATGAAACCAGACGATTGTTGAGCTATTGGTTTTATTTTTAGGGTAGTACACATCCAGCTTACACCTTTCCTCAAGATAGGCATCTCCTTTGGTTGATGCCGGGTAATAGCTGATGTCCTTCTTTGTTTCATACGTCGGCTCCTGAGCAAAACCATGGGTGTACCACAACACACCGAACAGCAATAAAATTATTTTTCTCATAATAAGTGTGAGTTAATAATTTTTAATGGTAATCCATAAAAACTTTTGTATCAAATTTGATCGATTTGCTAAAACGCTTTATTTTGTCTTAATTTAGGTTTGCATATAAATGAAGAGGGCACCCTATTCAGATACTGACCAAATGAAACACTTCAAACTTTTTCTCCTCCTTATTCTTACCGTTGCCCTTTCGGGCTATAAAAACCCTGACAAAAAACTCCCTGCCGATTATGTTAACCCCTTTATTGGTGCAAGTACCAGCGCCGATGCTGCCGGCACCTATCATGGTTTAGGTAAAACCTTCCCGGGAGCCACCACTCCATACGGAATGGTTCAGGTAAGCCCCAATACCATTACCGGAGGCGATAACGGTTCGGGCTACAGTAACGAGCATACCTCCATTGAGGGCTTTGCATTTACTCAAATGAGTGGCATAGGCTGGTACGGGGATCTGGGAAATTTCCTGGTGATGCCCACCATCGGAAAACTGCAAACCAACGCAGGCAAACCAGACGACACCAAATCCGGCTACCGTTCCAGTTATGACAAGCAGTCTGAGCAAGCCTCTGCAGGCTATTACTCAGTGATGCTTACAGAAAACCACATCAAAGCAGAAGCAACCGCAGCCAAACGGAGTGGAATGCTACGCTTTACTTTTCCCGCGAGCAAACAATCCCGCATACAAATTGACCTGGCCCGAAGGGTTGGGGGAACCTCTACCCTTCAATACATCAAAGTCGTCAATAAAAATACCATCCAGGGATGGATGAAATGCACTCCTGATGGCGGCGGATGGGGGAATGGTGACGGAAAGGCCGATTATACCGTTTATTTTTACGCAGAGTTCAGTAAGCCTTTAATACAGTATGGCATATGGTCGGCCGATATTCCCGGCGACTGGAAAAGAAAGCTGGAAGACGTTACCAGCGATAAATACCAACAAAAGGTAGCAGAGGCTGCTGTCTTAAACAACATAAATGAAAAAGAAGGAAAGCACCTAGGCTTTTTCACTGAGTTTGAGACCAGCGAAAACGAACAGGTCACCATGAAAAGCGGTATCTCCTTCGTAAGTATGGATGGTGCAAAGATGAACCTCAACACCGATATCCAGGGCTGGGATTTTGACAAAGTAAAAGCCAATGCCAGGAACCTATGGAACCAATCGCTCTCAAAAATAAAAGTCGAAGGCGGCACAGAAGAAGAAAAGACAGTGTTCTACACCGCCCTGTATCACACGCAGATCGATCCACGCACATTTCAGGATGCAGATGGGCAATATTACGGCGGCGATCATAAGGCACATAAAGCAGACGGCTTTACCAAAAGAACCATCTTCAGCGGATGGGATGTATTCAGAAGCCAAATGCCCTTACAAACTGTAATTAACCCCACTGTGGTAACCGATATGGTCAATTCATTGGTTACCCTGGCCGATGAGAAACAGGAAAACTACCTGGAGCGCTGGGAATTTCTCAATGCTTACAGTGGCTGTATGATTGGTAACCCTGCTGTATCGGTAATTGCCGATGCTTACGCCAAAGGCTTAAGAAATTTCAATGTTGCAAAAGCATATGAGCTTTCGGTAAACAGTGTAGAGAAATATGGCAACGGGGAACTGGGATACGCCTTTGAACCTTTCGGCATCTCAAACACCCTCGAATATGCCTATTTTGAATGGTGTGTTTCTAAAATGGCCGAAGCTCTAAAAAAGCCCGGCGATCAGCAAAAGTATTTTAAGCGGTCGCAATCTTACAAAAACATATTTGATCCCGAAAAAGAATGGTTCAGGCCTAAAGATAAAGATGGTAAATGGCAACCCTGGCCCCAGGAAGGCCGGTTAAAACAATGGTATGGATCTGTAGAAGCCAACCCATATCAGCAAGGCTGGTTTGTACCTCAGGATATAGAAGGAATGACCRCTTTAATGGGCGGTAAAGAAAAAGTATTGGCAGACCTGACCAATTTCTTTGAGAAAGTCCCTCAAAACATGATGTGGAACGATTATTACAACCATGCCAATGAACCGGTGCATCATGTGCCCTTTCTGTTTAACAGAGTTGGCGCTCCATGGCTTACTCAAAAATGGACCAGGGCAATCTGTAGCCGTGCCTATCACAACGCTGTGGAAGGATTAGTTGGAAATGAAGACGTAGGACAGATGTCGGCCTGGTACGTATTGGCTGCCAGCGGCTTCCACCCTATTACACCGGGAAGCACCAGATATGAGCTGACCAGCCCGGTTTTCAGCAAAACCCAGATCAGACTCGATCCAAACTTTTATAAAGGCGGGACCTTCACTATTGAGGCTAAGAACAACAGTGCACAGAACATCTACATCCAAAGCGCCAAGCTTAACGGCAAGCCCTATAACAAGGCCTATTTAGATCATCAGGATATCACCCGCGGAGGTAAACTGGAACTGATCATGGGCGCACAACCAAACAAACAATTCGGAACAAAATAACATGAAGAAGTTTTTCCCATACGCCTTAATCGGCTTCCTTTTCCTGCTCCCTACAGAAAAAACCAAGGCTCAGGCTGCTGCCGAAAAATTGCCCGAATGGGCTTTAGGTCCTTTTTTAAGACCTGCTGGTGTAAATCCAATCATTTCACCCAACACCAGCACAACCTTTCTTGATCCGCTTTCAGGTAAATATGTCGACTGGGAATCTAACGACACTTTTAATCCTGCAGCCACTGTAAAAGGAAAAGAAATTGTGGTACTTTACAGAGCCGAAGACAAATCAGGTGTCGGAATTGGCCACAGAACATCCAGACTTGGATACGCATATAGCACAGACGGATTAACCTTTAAAAGAAAGGCTGAACCTGTGTTTTATCCCGGCAACGATAGCCAAAAAGAACTTGAAAATCCGGGTGGATGTGAAGATCCAAGAATCGCCGTAACCAGCGATGGCACTTATGTCATGTTTTACACGCAGTGGAACAAAAAAGTTGCCCGCCTGGGTGTTGCCACTTCTAAAGACCTCATTAAATGGACCAAACACGGGCCCGCATTTGCAAAGGCCTACAATGGTAAGTTTTATAACATGTTCACCAAATCTGCCTCCATCGTTACCCAACTGGTCAATGGAAAACAGGTCATCGCAAAAGTGAATGGAAAATACCTGATGTACTGGGGCGAAAAGTTTCTGAACGCCGCAACCTCCGATGATCTTGTAAACTGGGCACCTGCACTGGATGCAGAAGGAAAGATCAAGGAACTGATCAAACCAAGAAAAAACCATTTCGACAGCGACCTCACAGAAGCCGGTCCTCCGGCCTTGCTAACCGACAAAGGCATACTCGTATTGTACAATGGAAAAAACGCATCTGGTGATAACGCAGATAAAAATTATACGGCCAATACCTATGCAGCCGGACAAGTTCTTTTCGATGCTAAAGATCCTGAAAAGGTAATCGGCCGGCTAGATAAGCCTTTCTTTGTCCCCACAGAATCTTTTGAAAAAAGCGGACAATACCCAGCAGGAACTGTATTTGTAGAAGGGCTTATTTTCCACCAGCAAAAATGGTTTTTATACTATGGATGTGCTGATTCGAGAGTCGCAGTTGCCGTATATCAACCCGCAAAGAGGTAACTTACAGACAGGCAGTAACTGGTACGCCTGGAACTTCCTGGGCTCGTGCTTCTTTTGCAAAAGCCTGATTTAAGCTATCTGTATAAAGGAGCGTTCAGATAAAGCTATTTATCCGCAGCCAAATTAATATGATTTTCATGAGTTTTGGCTGCAGATACTTTTTTATCCGCAGCCAAAACCATATATTTTAGATACATTTTGGCTGCGGATAAAATTGTTTTCATCGTTACATCTCGCCGGTTGAAGATTAATAGTGGCTTGCGCGCTATCCTATTGATCGCCGCTATTTACGAAATCCGTAAAGCTGTTTTAAACGCAGGCATTCTGCTGATGAGGTAATGCCGTCAGAAGAAGTAGCGGCAAAAAGGCTGGATGCCGCTGCACAAACGCCTAACTCCAAACAGGAGCCCATTGCTTGGTTGTGATGAACACCCATTAAAACCCCCGCAGCAAAAGCATCTCCGGCACCTACAGCACCTTCAATCTTACCCTCAGGCAGGTCAATACTTGCCTGGAACAAAGCATCGCCCTGGTGATCCACAGCAATAACACCCGAGGGGAAATGCAGGATAACCCATTTGTTCACTCCCATCCGAATCAATTCGGCAGCGGCCTTGTAACAATTATTAAGCAAGATTTCCCCCTTGTCATCAACCGTCTGTATACCCGATATCATGCCGGCTTCAAATTCATTAACAAAGAGGTAGTCAATGTATTTTAGGGAAGAAGGGATCAACTCTTTAAACCGGTCCGATTTCTCACTAACGATATCAGCCGAAGTGATCAATCCATTTTCCTTTGCACTTTTTAAAACCTTTGCAGCCCGGGTTTCCCCGTCCGTTTCAACTAAGTCCARCTTATCCAATAACAGCAGATAACCCAAATGAAAGACCTTTGCCGTAGATGAGCTAAAGTCAAAATGCGCCATATCAAGCATGGCATTGGCACCACGCTGATGAAAGAAGGTTCTTTTCCCGGTACCTTTTACGGTCATCACATCTGTATACGAGGTAGCGGTATTTGGCGCTTTTTGAATTCTGGAAGCATCAATTCCAAGGTCTTTGCACTCTTTAATAATATAGTCTCCCCTGTCGTCATCCCCGACCAAACCAAGGCCATATAAAGGAAAACCGGCCTTTAGTTTAGCCATTCCTTTCAAAATATTATAAGCAGATCCGCCATTACTACTGTACTCTGTAAGAATATTAACCAGCTTTTCTTCTTCAGGAAAAGCATCTATCACCTTCACCTGATCTATGATCCAGTTACCGCCAACTAATATTCCATTTTTCATGAGGTTAGTATTCGCTTACCAATTTAATAATTAAGGCTTCATCCTCCTCAATGTCGGTAAATCTGCCGATATTTTCATCCGAAAAGAAATTATCATTTACATCATCATTGGCTGTCGACACCTCTCCGATAATACATTCATCAGATTCGGGATAGAACGCATGCCAAATACCAGGTTCAATGGTAATCCGCTGACCGGGCGGTATTGGTATGATGTCTCCGGAGGTAATGCTGCGGTAACTGCCATTCATTTTCACACTAAAAGTATCTGTATTTTCTTCTATAGCCGGGTCTGCGCTCCATAACTGAACAACCAGAAGCCCTGATCTGCAAATGATATCCTCTTTCTTTTTTTTATGTGTATGACATGGGGTTAGCTGCCCTCTTACCGCATACATTATTTTTTCACAGTACTCTTTCTCTTCGGCTAGGTTTACCAATACCAGTCCGGTAGTTAAAAAAGAATCCAAACCAAAATCAGTAATGTCCCATTTGGGGTTCGGTGGCAAGAACCAGCCATTTCGCGTAAAGCATTCACCCGCATCAATTATTGCTTTATTTATTGCTGATCTTTTCATGCTTATTCGGTTTTAAAGTACGTTATTTTTTCTAGTGTCTGGTTGTTAAACGATCTCAATGCCGCATCAAATATATAGTGACTATTTAATGCTTCCTCTGGGGTAACACAACCAAACCGACCATTTAATAGCCCTGCCCTTTCCGCAATATATGCGGCCAGCATTTGCATAAAGCAATCCGGAAATCCGGGCTCAAAAATAGCACCGGTAATCGTTGTAAATGGCATTCCCTTAAATCCAAGATCAGTCCGCTGCCACCACTGTTCATTACTACGTTTAAAGGTCCATAATGTTTTAATGTCCTTGGTGCTGTATTTTACGCCACCTTCGGTCCCCATTATTTCGATATACCAGGTATTGGTCTCTCCGGGTGCCATGCGCTTCATCTCCAGCGTCATCGGAACAAGGTTGTCGGCTATTTTTACTTCAGTGTTTAGGGTCGCATTGTTCCAGGTATCACATTCAGCCATTCCTCCTTTTCCATCCGGCCGTTGGGTAATGATCTTTTGAAGCTGTGCATATATCCGTTCAGGCTTCCATCCCAGTCTCAATGGAATATGCAGTACATGCATCCCCAAATCACCCATAACGCCTATTTCACCACAAAATGACACTTGCCTCTTCCAGTTAATGGGTTTGTCCGGATCCAGGTCACTTGAGTGCAGAAAGCCGGCTTTAATTTCTATGACTTGTCCTAATCTACCCGACTCCACTTCTTTAACAACCCGCTGAGGCCCCGGCAAAAAGGGCATCTCCGAACTACAGCGCACAAAACGTCCCAGCCTGTCGGCCTGGTTTTTTATCGCTAAAGCAGCTTCCAGATCTACCCCAAATGGTTTTTCGGCCAGTAAATCTTTTCCTGCCGTCAGCACCTCCAGGTAATACTGTTTATGCAAATGATGAGGCAGGGCAACATACACCACATCAATTTCCTCATCGGCCAATAATTCTTTATAGTCGGTGGTCAGCAACTTAACCGAAGGGACATTCCTATACCATGACAATACCTCCTGGTTAACATCACAAACTGCAGTTAGCTCAACCTGCACCGGCAAATCATTTATCGCAAACCAGCGTGCAAAAGAACTTGCCGCCTCCTTGCCCATCAATCCCCCTCCAATAATTCCTATATTAACTTTCTTCATCACATTTATTCCTTTATACCTATTAAAGCAGCCGCCTCCACAGCGCTTGCATCATGATGCACTATGGCCATCAATGCCCTGGTCATGCCTGGGGGATCATGGTGTTGTATTACATTTCGCCCATATACTATCCCTCTGGCGCCCTGCTTCATCAATCCATACGTTCTTTCCAGAATTTCCCGGTCACTTGCTTTACCCCCTCCTCTTACCAGTACGGGTATATTTCCGGCGATCTCTATTATGCGATGGTAATCGTTAACATTATCGGTCGGATCAGCTTTAATAATATCCGCGCCCAGTTCAACACCCTGCCTCACTAAAGAAATAATTTTCTGCGGGTCACCATCTACCATATATCCGCCGGCCTGGGTATTGGGTCTGAATACTAATGGTTCAACCATTAAAGGCATCGCATATCGTTCGCATAAAGGTTTAATTTGAAGGATATTCTGAATGCACTGATCTGTCACTTCAGGTTCTCCGGGTATACTGAACAGGTTTACCACCACACATGCAGCATCCAGCCGAAGGGCTTGTTCCACAGGGTCAGCGATCATTCTGCTAAACAATGCCCGCGGCAGTTCTTTTCCGTAAACATTGGCTACGTCTGTTCTTAAAACCAAAGCTGGTTTCTCCTTGCCGGGGATAGCTTGTAAATATTGTGCCTGCCCTAGGGTAAGCTGTATGGCATCAGGTCCTGCATCAACTAGTATAGAAACAGCTTTCTGGATATTTTCAATGCCACTGAGAAAGGAGTGTTCATTAAAAAACCCATGGTCAATCGCTACATCAAAACAATTTCCTGAATTGCGGTTAAACAATCTGTTTAGTTTGTATGTCTTCATAATTTCATACTTTTATATTTGGTCTGCCCCTCTGTATTAACGATGGGCTAACCAAACATATAAAAAACAACTTGTATATACAAGATGAAGCCAGATAAATTAAGCCCCCTATATAAAAAAGTAACCGATGATTTGAGAGCGCAGATCGAAAAAGGCATGTACCAAAAAGGCGAACTGCTGCCTTCGGAGAACGACCTTTGCAAAACCTATAACACCACAAGGGTTACTGTTAGGCAGGCATTATCAGGACTAACCAATTTAGGCTACATTACCCGCCGGCATGGCAAGGGCAGCATCGTTACCGAACCTAAAGCGGGCTTAGGCATTCTGTCCTTAAGCGGGGTTACCGCCGGTGTAGGCAGCCAAAACCTCAGCACTTCCATTTTGCAAAAGCAGATGAAGCAAGACTGGCCATTGGATTTCTTCTTTCCATTAAATGAAGGAGAACTGAAACATGACTGTATCTACTTTACAAGGCTCCGCCGCATTAATGATATTCCGGTACTCTACGAAGAAACATACCTCAGCAACATCAATCTGCCCGGGTTTATTTCCAGAGAATTAGAAAACCTCTCGCTCTTTAAAATCTTAAGGGAAAGCTACAACA
>NZ_JBFTIZ010000049.1:17124-20214 GCF_056395165.1 Pedobacter sp. 10L46_2 | reverse complement strand
GTACAAAACTATCCATTCAATTACCGTGTTAGGACACCTTTAAAAGGATCTTTGGGCGCTAGTTATGTAATTGCAGGTAAAGCTTTGATCTCTGCCGATGTGGATTATGTTGATTACAGTACGATTCGTTTCTCAACTGATCAGGGGCTAGATCCGGCAACAATTGTAGACGAAAACAATTCAGTAAGAGACAATTATAAACAAGCCGTTAACTTTAGACTTGGAGCAGAATATAAAATAGATAATGCATTTAGCTTAAGGGGTGGTTACGGTGTTAATGGAAGCGCAATACAAGGTGATGATAATGGGCATTTCGCCACTCAGTTTTATTCTGGTGGACTTGGCTATCGAATTAACAACTATTATGTTGATGTTGCTTACCAACGTACAGAAACAAACACAGAGCTGTCTCCTTATTTACTTGGAACAAACGACAACCCTTTAGAACCTGTTGCTGATATTAAAACGTCAAGAAACAATGTATTTTTAACCTTTGGATTGAGGTTTTAAAAGTTATTATGATAGTCATTCTTCTCGTCATCTCGACGATAGGAGAGCTCTCTTGATCGAGAAGTAGCCGCAAATTCGCATAATCAAGAGGTCTCTCCTATCGTCGAGATGACGAAAATGCGCTATAAAATAAACGACTTTGCAACGATTCTGAACGACTATTCTCTATTAAAACTCAGTTTTTACCCTCTATACTATCGTATATCAATCTTTTTTTTATTAAACTAGATCACTCCAAATAACGAGGCCCCGTTCTCACCTAGTCTATTTACTTTTTCTTCTATTTCGGGTACTTTCAATAACTCAGGCGCGTGGTGCGGTTTTTTACGTGCATCAATTATCACAGGCCCATTACAGCCCCAGTGTTTATCATCAATAAACTCCGAAATACCATGAATATCAGTTGCCGGATTGCTACGCGTAAAGGTTACCCATACCAAATTGTTTATATTCTGAGCAGTAAATTCAGCATCATCACAAAGCACAATTAGCGGTATACCACTTAAATCTTTACCTTTTACAGCTTCCTCTAATAGAGCTACCTCATCTTTTGCCGCTCTGGCGCTAGTATAAGCCGGAAGCTGCAAAGCCATTACACCTGGAATAGCAAGCTTAACAGAACAGAAATCAGCAGGCATTACAAAACCTTCGGGAGGTTCGGTCGCAAGCACTCTCTTTTTCTCTCCTGCCGCAGCAAACACTACTTTAGAACCACTGTTTAACCCCTCTCCACTGTAATCTAAAGTATCAATAGTTGTTTTGGTATGAAAATGCAGATCCCTTGTAAGATCAATACGTTCCAATACATGTTGTATAAAACCAGAAAGATCATGAGTATCTAACTGTTCATTATCTTCTCTGGCAGCAATAAATAAGTACTTAGCTAAGCTTAACTGATTCTTACCAAGAATATGGTTTGCAATAGTTAAAATTTCCTGAGGCCTTCTTTCCTTAAGATATGGTGTATAACGCTCACTTCCAATGGCAAATAATAAAGGGTGTACCCCTGCTGCATCAACAGCATTTACTTCTTTTAATCCATGTATTTCTTTTGGCAAGGCCGATCCTGCAATCTCATGAATCAATGCACCAAAACTGGTATCTTCCTGAGGAGGCCTACCTACTACGGTAAACGACCATATTGCATCGTTCCGGTGATAAACATTATGCACCTTCATTAATGGAAAAGGATGGGTAAGGCTATAGTAACCCAAATGATCCCCAAACGGTCCTTCTGGCTTGTTCTCTTGCGGATAAACAGTACCTGTTATTACGAAATCAGCATCTGCAGAAATGCAGAATCCCTCATCATCATAAAAGTACCTGAACCTTCTGTTACCTAAGGCTCCTGCAAAAGTCATTTCCGAAAGGCCTTCGGGCAAAGGCATTACCGCAGCCAAAGGATGAGAAGGTGGACCACCAACAAAAATACTCACCTTTAAAGGCAGTCCTTTTGCATTGGCTTTAGATTGATGAACACCTATACCCCTATGTATTTGATAATGTAATCCTATTTCTTTGTTGGTTTCGTAATCATTGCCCGCCAACTGTATTCTATACATACCCAGATTTGCATTTAACACGCCCGGTTTATCGATATCTTCTGTATAAACCTGGGGCATGGTAATAAAAGGGCCTCCATCCATTGGCCAGTTCACAATCTGAGGTAATTCGCTGATGGTAGTTTTGCTAAAATTAGCTTTAAACAGGCTTTGCTTTAAGGGAAGTGCTGTTAATGCAGTAAAAGCGATACCTGGTAATTTAAAAGGATTTTTTAGTGCTTTAACAGGGTCAGATCTAAGGTTTACCAGTTGTTCAACTTTAGGCAGGCTATCGCGAAACATGAATTTGGAACGTTCTAATGTTCCAAACAAATTGGAAACAGCAGGAAATTTACTTCCCTTAACCTTCTCAAAGTACAATGCCGGTCCTTGCTGCTCATACACCCTTAGATGTATTGCAGCCATTTCAAGGTAAGGATCAACTTCTTCTTTTATCCTGATTAAATGCCCATGCTTTTCAAGATCGGCAACACAGTCTGCTAAACTTTTATATCCCATTACATGCCAAAGATATTAAAGAACTTGATATTTAAAGGCAACTTGATATCCAAAGATATAGTTATGCTATGATACAAATCGTCATCTCGACAACAGGAGAGATCTCTTGAAAACGCACAGTAGCTGTGAAGCAAACGGGCATAACCAAGGGATCTCTCCTGTTGTCGAGATGACGAGATGGGGATTATTTCTTGCCTGCAAATGAACGAAGCATCCAGGTATTTTTTTCTTTGAACTGCATAAACCTGTTTACCATATCGTTAGATCCGTCATCGCCGGCTTTATCGGTTGCTTCAAGGAGTTCGCGTTCTATTTCGATTAGTTTAGCCATATCGTCCAGAACGGCATCCACCATATCCAAATCCTTTAAGCCTATGGTATCAATTTCTTTTATCGCAGATTCTTTAATATAGTCAGCGAAACGACTATGAGGTGGTTTCCCAAGTGTCAAAACACGTTCAGCAATCTCATCAATTGTAAGTTGCGCATTGGTATATAACTCCTCAAATTTTATGTGCAG
>NZ_JBFTIZ010000049.1:0-17109 GCF_056395165.1 Pedobacter sp. 10L46_2 | reverse complement strand
ACGGGTTTTACTTTCTTTTCATTTAAACTGATTTCTTTTGCGTCCATAGTATTTATTTTTTTATTTTGTCGCCCTTAACAGGAATTGAAAATATAACAATACCTAATTAAAATGGTTTGAAAAATGTTCTTAAACATACAATAGTAAATCATAAGCAACGTTTATAGTATCAATTCAGGGGTTATTTTTATTATTCGTATAATTGCGAAATTACTTTATCAGAAAATTAATGTATAAATATTATATAGTATCATTCTTTGCCGTACTTCTTAGTTTTTCAGCTGCTAAAGCAAACACCAGGGATTCAATTGGGGTTGAAAATTACAATGGTAAAAAATTGATCATCCATAAGATTGTCGCAAAAGACACCTATTACTCATTAGGAAGAAGATATAACGTTGTTCCTAAGTATATTATGACTTTTAATGACAACAAGTACCTTCAAATTGGTGTAATCATTAAAGTACCTACTGACATCCCATTTAACGGAAATCCGACTGCTACTGCAAGCACTAAAGAAACCGCAACGCCCGCAGTTACTGACACGCCTACCGAGGGCAATCTTATAGAACATGCCGTTCAGAAAAAAGAAAACCTTAATATGCTTGCCGAAAAATACGGCACTACTGTAAACGAAATCAAAAGGGTTAATAATCTTCGTTCAATAAACTTACAAATTGGTCAGATACTAAAAATCCCTGCTACAAAATCTCCGGATGGAACACCATTGGCAACTGTAGATCCTGAAAAGATCAACACACCACCGGTTGAAAATACACAAAAGGATCCTGTGGCCGTTGTGGTAAAAAAAGACAGCATAAAGCCTCAACTGCCAATCCAAAAACCTGCAGCAGTTAAGCCAGATACTTCAAAGCCCGCCACTTCAAAACCAGATTCTACGAAGCCAGATTCGGCAAAACAAGATAACGGGCCGTTATTGATTCATACAGTTGCATCAAACGAAACGATGTATTCTATCGCAACACGATACAAGTTAACAATGGATCAGTTAAAGGCTAAAAATAACCTGACAGACAATTCATTAACTGTTGGTCAGAAATTATGGATCAGGGGTCAATACCCTGTTACTCCGCAAGAGCCTGAACACCCTCTTGACACCCTAAATTCCATCAAAGATCCATCATTAAAATATGCGGCAAGCAGGTATGGCTTAAACCAGATCGACGAAAAAGGTACCGCCGTATGGATTTCTGATACTGATCTCGATCCTACTAAAATGTTGGTTTTACACCGCACAGCTCCAATTGGTACCGTAATGAAAATTACCAACCCAATGAGCAACAGATCAACCTTTGCAAAAGTTGTTGGTAAATTTTCTGAAAATGAGTCTACAAAAGATGTTATAATTGTAATGACTAAAGCAGTTGCTGATGCACTGGGAGCTTTAGACAAAAGATTTTATTGCAATTTAACATACGGCGGACAAGAGAATGAACAATAATAAGCCCTTTATTATCGGTATTGCGGGTGGTAGTGGATCCGGTAAAACCTTCTTTTTGAATTGTTTCCTACATCATTTTAAAAATGATGAGGTAACATTAGTTTCACAGGATGATTATTACATCCCGGCGGGTGAAATGACTCAGGAAGAGAATAAATTATACAACTTTGATCTGCCATCAACCATAGATGATCAGCAGTTTCTGCTTGATATTAAGAAACTCTTAAAAGGAGAAGTTGTTTATAAGAAAGAATACAATTTCAATAATCCATTAGCAATAACCAAAATACTGGAAATTAATCCTGCTCCTATTATCATTGTTGAGGGGCTTTTTATCCTCCATTTTAAAGAAATTGCTGCCCTTCTGGATCACAGGATTTTTGTTGAGGCAGAAGAATCTGTGGCATTAGACCGCAGAATTAAACGCGATGGTATGGAACGCGGATACCCTGAAGAAGATGTGGTTTACAAATGGCACAATCATGTGGTTCCTGCTTACAAAGAGTTCTTATTGCCTTACAAAGGCGAATGTGATCAGGTTATTATAAACAATCATGACACACCTGATGACATCATCAAAATAACCGAAGAGATCTCGGTAGATCTGAAGGTAAAATATTGCAAGCATAAACAGGCCGAATAAGCCTGTTTATGTTAAATTAATCCAATATCATTTCGGGCGCGTTCTCATCAGCGAACAGTTTACCAGCAGTGGCCTGTTTGATGTAATCAACACTCACTCCCGGAGCCCTTTCTACTAATCTAAATCCACCTTCAGGTAATATATCTAATACGGCCAATTCTGTTACCACTTTTCTTATGCAGTTTACTCCTGTAAGCGGTAAAGAACATTTTGGTAATAGCTTACTTTCACCGGCTTTATTTACGTGCTGCATGGCAACAATAATATTCTTTGCAGAAGCAACAAGATCCATTGCCCCTCCCATCCCTTTCACCATTTTACCTGGTATTTTCCAATTGGCTATATCACCATTTTCTGATACCTCCATGGCTCCTAATATCGTCAGGTCAATTTTCTGGCTTCTGATCATTCCAAAACTCATTGCCGAATCAAATATGGAAGATCCGGGTAAGGTAGTAATAGTTTGTTTACCGGCATTAATTAAATCGGCATCCTCTTCTCCTTCAAAGGGAAAAGGCCCCATACCCAACAAACCATTTTCAGATTGAAGCACCACATTAATTCCTTGGGGGATAAAATTAGCCACCAACGTAGGGATGCCAATTCCTAAATTCACATAGTAACCGTCTTTTATTTCTTTTGCGATACGTTTCGCAATACCATTCTTATCGAGCATATCAATATATTATAGAATTAATTTCTTGGTCTAACCGTACGTTGTTCTATTCTTTTCTCGTAGTTAGCCCCCTGAAAAATACGGTGTACATAAACGCCGGGAGTATGAATATGATCCGGATCGAGCACTCCGGGTTCCACAAGTTCTTCCACCTCAGCAATCGTAATTTTTCCGGCCATAGCCATTACGGGGTTAAAATTGCGACTGGTAGATCTAAAGATCAGGTTTCCTGCAGTATCACCTTTCCAGGCTTTTACTAAGGCAAAATCAGCATCAAAAGCATACTCCATCAGGTAATCTTTTCCGTTAAAATTTCTGGTCTCCTTACCTTCGGCAACCTCGGTACCTACACCTGCAGGAGTAAAAATGGCCGGCATGCCATATCCCGCTGCCATGCATCTTGTAGCCAAAGTGCCTTGAGGAATCAATTCTACTTCCAACTCACCACTTAACAACTGACGCTCAAATTCGGCGTTTTCCCCTACATACGACGAGATCATCTTTTTAACCTGATGCTGCTGCAACATCAAGCCAATACCAAAATCATCCACACCGGCATTGTTTGATATACAGGTTAATTCTTTAACCCCTTTTCTTACCAGAGCGGCAATACAATTTTCGGGTATTCCACACAAACCAAAGCCTCCAAGCATTAAAGTACTACCGTTTTTTATGTCACTGATGGCTTCATCAGCACCTGCTACGACTTTGTTTATCATACTAAAAGTTTTGTTACTAAATTATATTATAAATTGTGTTAGAACCAAACTATTTCGCTATTTCTATAATTTTATCATCATTGCCGTTGCTACTTCCAATATACACCTTACCATCCGGACTCATGCAAATGGCCCTTAGCCTCCCGTAATCATTTACAAGATAATCTTTACTGGTCTCAACCTTATCACCGTCTGCATCGAGTTTTAGCTGAGTTAATTTAGAGGCCTTTAAGCTAACCAGCAGTAAAGAGTTTTTCCACTCAGGGATAAGATCGCCACTGTAATAAGTTAAGCCGCTGGTGGCTATCGTAGGTGTCCATGCTTGAATTGGCTCTACCACATTATGGGCTGTGCAAAATGTTTTTTCAGCATCTTTGTTGCAATAACCCTCAACATTTGGCCAGCCATAATTTCGTCCTTTTTTAATGATGTTAACCTCGTCATCGTTATTAGGACCATGCTCTGATTCGTATAACTTTCCATTAGCCAGCCCCAAACCTTGCGGGTTTCTATGCCCCAAGCTCCATACGCGGCTACCCGCAACTGGGTTATCGGCAGGAATTGACCCGTCAAGATTTACCCTGAGTATTTTGCCCGACAAAGAATTCATGTTTTGTGCATTATCAGCCTCACTTGCATCACCGGTAGTAATCAGGAGTTTTTTATCTGCTGTAATGAGCAGCCTGGAGCCATTATGGATAGATGCTGCCGGAATCTGATCAAGAATAACCAGAGGCGAATTCAGGGTGCCGTTTGAGTAAGTAAACCGAACTACTTTCCCTTTATAATTTGAGCCGTAATCATAAACTACATATACCCATGGATTGGCTTCAAAGTCGGGATTTAGGGTCATACCCAGCAAACCACCTTCACCTTTTGATACCACCTCGGCAATAGTATGAAGCGCCGTTACAGCACCTGTTTCCGGATTTACTCTGCTAATTTTCCCTGAACGTTCGGTAATCCACAATTGCTTATCAGGCCCATAAACAACCTCCCATACATGTGAAAGTCCTGTGGCTAAAACTTTGGTTTTAATAGCAACATCACCAGGATTCTGCGAGTCTCCGGATTTGTTTTTCTTACAAGAAGAAACGCTCATAAAGAGCGCGAACAAACTTACGATTAATACCTTCATAGGATGTCTTTTTCTCATACAACATCCTAAATGTAAATAAGTTTATCTAATTGAAATAAACATAAGTGATGCCATCGCCACCTCTATCTGCATGCTCATCTTCTACCCTGTTTACCTGGCTATATTTCTTTAAATATTCACGAATCAGCTTCCTTAAAATGCCATCACCTTTTCCGTGGATGATCTTTATAAAAGGAAAGCCAAGCATGATCGATTTATCAAGATATTTTTCCACTTCATGCAAGGCATTTTCGCCACGCATACCACGCAGGTCAAGCTCAGCAGTGAAACTCGATATCGCTTCAGAAATACTGCCTGTAAATGAGTTATTCTGAACTGCTTTTTTAGCCTGTTTGTTGCTGATTTTCTGAACACGGTTTTTCTTCAGTACAGAACGAAGGTCGCCCAATGCAACTACCAGGTTATCACGGTTTATCTCAAGAACCTGCCCCATAGTTTCGCTATTGTTTAGCTGTACCCAGTCGCCCACTTCAATAGGCGTATTACTAATCACTGGTACTTCAGGCTTTTTCTCTTCCTTTACATGATTCTGCACCAATACCTTTTGCAGGTTTTGTCTCAATTCTTTGGTTACTACCTTATCTGCCTTGCTTTCTTTAATCTCTGCTATGGTATTCTCAACGAGTTTATTGGCATTTCTAATAATCGCCTGAGCTTCGAGCTTAGCTTCTTTGATCAGTACTTTCTTGTTCTCATCCAGAAACAGTTTAAGCTTCTCGTTTTCTGCGACAAGGTTTTTCACCTTATTCTGTTGATTGGAAAGATTAACTTTTGTATCGTAGATCTGTTTCTTTTCACGTTCCAGATCGACAAGCAAACTATCTATCCTGTTTTGATTGGTACCGGTTTTAGCCCTGGCAAGTTCCAACACCTCTTTTTGCAAACCAATGTTTTGTGCAATCTCAAAAGCATAAGAACTTCCCGGTTTACCAATTTCCAATACGTACATTGGTTTCATCTTGTCGTTATCAAACAACATGGAAGCATTTTCTAAGCCTGGGGTATTACCAGCAAAAAGCTTTAGGTTAGAGTAGTGGGTGGTAATTACCCCTCTCACTTTTTTATTGTTCAACACTTCCAAAACAGCCTCTGCCATAGGCCCGCCAAACTGAGGATCTGTGCCCGTTCCAAACTCATCAATTAAAACAAGCGATTTAGGCGTAGCATGGGCAACAAAATACCTCATTTTAGTAAGGTGAGCACTGTAAGTACTCAAATCACTTTCTATCGACTGGTCATCGCCGATATCGGCAAATATCTGATCAAATATACCTACCTCACTAGATTCATGAACTGGAATCAATAAACCTGATTGTACCATTAACTGTAATAGACCTACAGTTTTCATACAAACAGATTTACCTCCGGCATTGGGCCCTGATACGAGCACAATCCTCATGTTCTCATTAATATGAAAATTTAAAGGAACAACGGTTTTCTTATCCTCTTTAAAGGAAAGGTACAGTAAAGGGTGGCGTGCATTAACCAACTTAGTCTTGGCTTCCTTTATTAGAACCGGCATATCGGCCTCAACATCTATAGCGAACAGCGCTTTTGCACGGACAAAATCTAACTTAGTAAGGAAACCATGGTACGACAATAATAATGGTGTATATGGCCTCAGATCATTTGTGAGCGCTATTAAGATCTTTATAATCTCCCTGCGCTTGTCAAATTCCAGATCCCTAAGCTTATTGTTTAATGAAAATACCTCTTCTGGCTCTATGTATACCGTTTGTCCGCTAGCCGATTCATCATGAATAAAACCTTTCAGTTTCCTTTTATTTTCGGCAAGTACCGGTATACACATTCTGCCATCACGTATGGTTAAGCTACCATCGGCAACCCAATTATTACTAATTGCCTGCTTATAAATAGAGTCCATTCTCTTCCTTACGTCCTGCTCTGCTTTTGCGATCTCTCCAATTATATTTTGAAGTGCAACAGAAGCGTTTGGCTTTATCTTTCCTTTCGGATCCAGTACAGATTCTATGCGTTTAAGTATATTCTTTTCGACAGGCAGGTGCTCAAACAGCGCCTCCAGATTAGGGTATACTTCTTTTCTTTCATCAAAAAACCTCAGTACAGAAAATACAGTTTGTAAAGAGGCGTACATTTGGTGCAGCTCATCCTCTACAAGATAAGTGCCCTCCACTCTGATCTTATCGGCCAGAGATTTTATGTCGAAAAATGTACTGATTTGCAGCGGTTCCTGGTTCTCGAGGATACTTTTAAACTCATTTGTTTGTCTCAAAAACTTATTGATCTGATCAAACTTGGTCATCACCTGCATTTTGCCCACCATTTGCTGCCCCATAGGGCTCAGACAGTGTGCGTAAATAAGTTGTTTTACCTCATTAAACCCCAAACGCTCTAAACAATTCTCCGGATATAACATTCCTATTTCTATCTTATTTTTTATTAATAGTCTTCTTTAATAATTCTCTGGCCTTTATAGAGTCTGCCCTCTTTTTCCTGGCAGCCTTCCTTAAAACAGCTTTTGCTTTTTTGGTTGAATCCACTTTTTTAATAGAATCAGCCTTTTTAACTGCAATAACTTTCTTTAACGAGTCGGCCTTAAATTTAGCTCGTTGTGGTGCAGTAACTTTTTTCAAAGAATCTGCACGCTTCACAGAGTCGGCCTTAAACTTAGCTTTAACAATTTTAGCTGCCTTGGCTTGCACCAATGAATCTGCCTTTACCAAAACGTTCTTTTGCTTGGTTAATCCCTTGGTTACCTTATCATAGATGCCATCTAATACTTTCGGATGCTGACTATAGTAAGCCATACTTTTACCGTAAAGGGCCGAATCTATCTCGTATCTTTTATAAATGCCATTATAATAAGCCGCAGCGATAGTTCTTGACGTATCGATGTTAGGTATGGTAGTGATGTAAGCATCCACAATATGAATGTCGTGCAATACCAGGGCCATTTTATCAGGCTGAATAATATCGGAAGGAATACCTGGCTTACAGCCTGCAACGAATAAAAAAAGGAAGGCTGTGTATATAAAGTTCTTCATTATGGGCTAAAACATCATTATTTCTTAGACAAAGTTCGCTAAGGTTCTTATTTTTACCAAAAATACTGATAAATGAGTATAGCAGATAACTTATTAGAATATAAAAGCGAATTAGATAAGACACAGGTTGAGTTAATAGCCGTATCTAAATACCAGGAGCCCGCCGCAATTATGGAAGCCTACAATGCCGGGCAACGCGTTTTTGGCGAAAACATAGTTCAGGAACTGGTTGACAAACAAGCACAATTACCTACAGATATTGAGTGGCATCTTATTGGTCATCTGCAAACCAACAAGGTAAAATACATTGCCCCTTTTGTAAAACTGATCCACTCGGTTGATAGCCTGAAGCTATTAATTGAAATAAATAAACAAGCCGTAAAAAATAAGCGGGTAATAGACTGTTTACTTCAAATTTATATTGCCGATGAAGACACCAAATTTGGTCTTGGTTTTGATGAGGCTATTGAACTGCTTAGGTCTGAAGAATTTGCTACACTTAAAAACGTACGTATTGTAGGTTTAATGGGAATTGCAAGTAACAACGCCACAGAAAAACAGACTCTTGATGAGTTCATTGAGTTAAAAGTTCTTTTTGACGGTATTAAAGTTAGCTTTTTTAGAAAAGATGACTACTTTAAGGAAGTATCTATGGGTATGTCTGGCGATTACAAACTTGCAATTGAAGCAGGTAGCACAATGGTAAGAGTTGGCAGCAGTATTTTTGGTAAAAGGAAGATTAAACATTACAAAACAGAATGAGCATTACAATAAGAGTTGCTGAGCGAGAAGATTGTCCGAGATTATTGGAATTAATTAATGAACTGGCTCTTTATGAAAAAGCGCCGGAGGAAGTAACCGTAACCATAGAAGAATTTATGGATGCCGGTTTTGGCGAAAACAAAGTATGGAAAGCTTTTGTTGCTGAGGATAACAATAAAATTATTGGCTTTGCCTTATACTATACCCGCTACTCGACCTGGAAAGGCTGCCGCTTATACCTTGAAGATTTCATTGTAACTGAAGAATACAGGGGGAAAGGCGCAGGTAAGCTCCTTTTTGAAACGGTTATACAGGAAGCAAAAGATAAAAACTACAATGGCATGGTTTGGCAGGTGCTGGACTGGAATGAGCCGGCAATTAATTTTTACAAAAAGTACGCTGCTGATATAGAAGCAGGATGGTTAAATGCATCCTTTTCGAAGGAACAAATTTCGAAGTAATATGAAGAAATTAGGATTATTTATTATCGCCATAGGTTTTATAGCTTGTCAGAGTGAGAATAAAACAAGCAATACTACCGACACTACAAGTGTTGTAACTACAGGAGACTCATTAACTTTTAAATACGATTCAGTAAAAGTTTACAGCAAAACCCCAGTATCTGTTGATAAAAATGTAACTGATACTTCTAAGGCAGTTATTTCGTATCCTTTATTTAATGATGAAAAAGTAAACCAGTTTGTTGAAACCAAAATAAAACTGACAGCAGATTCTGGCAAAAACTACAAAACATATAATGAATATGCTACCGATTTTATAAAAGGTTATGACGACTTTAGAAAATCTGAAAAGGATTACCCGCAAACCTGGTTCTTAGACATCAATGCTAAGGTTGTGAAACAAAAGCCAGGCTACTTGTCGCTGCTAAACACTTATGTAAATTATTCAGGCGGTGCACACCCTAACAGTGTATTTATCTACCTGAACTACAATCCGGCCACACATCAGGAAATCCTTTTAGATTCTTTAATTCAACCAGGTTCCCTGCCAAAACTTACTGCTGTGGCCGAAAAGATATTCAGAAAAAATGAAAAGCTTAGTCCTACTGCTAGCTTAAAAGATGGCTATTTCTTTGATAAGGATACGTTCAAACTGAATGACAACTTTACCATTACGGATCAAGGTTTAATGTTTCTTTATAATCCTTACGAAATCAAGGCTTATGCATATGGAAAAACAGAACTGGTTATTCCTTTTAGTGAGCTTAAAGAAATTGCTAAACCAAATTCATTACTTAGTCCCGCAAATTAATGGAAGTATACAAATTTGGAGGTGCATCAGTTAAAGATGCCGAAGGGGTAAGAAATCTGGCCAATATCATTAAAGAACGAAATCAAAAAAACAACCTGTTAATCGTTATTTCGGCAATGGGTAAGGTTACCAATAAGCTTGAGGATTTAACAAAAGCTTATTTAACGGGTCTTGAGGATACACATCAGATATTTGAAGAGGTAAAACAATTCCATTTCAACATCATTAGTGAGTTATTTCCAGACCACAGTAACCCGGTGTATAACGACGTGGCAAACTCATTCGTAGAGATAGATTGGTTAATAGAGGAAAAACCAGACGACGCAGCTGATTACATTTACGATCAAATCGTTTCAATCGGGGAAATCGTCTCGACCAAAATAGCTGCTGCTTACTTAAACGAAACAGGTTGTAATGTGCAATGGGTTGATGCCCGTAACTTTATCCATACAGATAACAATTACCGGGAGGCACAGGTAAACTGGGAAAAAACAGAGCAGGAAATACAGAAAAAACTGGCTCCTGTTTTAGAACAATATATTGCAGTAACCCAGGGATTTATTGGCAGCACAAGCGAAAACTTTACCACAACTCTTGGTAGAGATGGTTCTGACTATTCGGCCGCAATATTTGCTTCTTGCCTAAATGCAACTTCGTTAACCATCTGGAAAGATGTGCCCGGAGTTTTAAACGCCGATCCTAAATGGTTTGATGAAACGGAAAGAATTCCGCGTTTATCTTATCATGATGCAATTGAACTGGCCTATTATGGTGCAACTATTATTCACCCTAAAACAATAAAGCCGATTCAAAACAAGAACATCCCTTTATTTGTTCGTTCTTTTCTTGATCATAAGGCCGAAGGCACAGACATTACGGGAGAAAACAATCATCTTCCGGTTCCATCCTTTATATTTAAAGTAAACCAGGCGCTGATCTCTATTTTCCCTAAAGATTTCTCTTTCATCATAGAAGAAAACCTAAGTGATATTTTTAGTTTGTTCCATAAACACAAGGTAAAAATTACAACCATGCTGAATTCTGCAATCAGTTTTTCGGTAAGTTTTGATCATGATCCTAAAAAACTGGAAGCGCTGATAGCAGATCTTTCGCTGCACTATAAAGTTAAGTATAACACTGGCCTGGAATTGGTTACCATAAGATACTACAACCAGCAAACCATAGATAGGGTAACTGTTAACAAAAACATCCTACTGGAAGTTAAAAGCAGGTATACCTGTCAAATTGTAATGAGGGACAAGACAACAGTTGAATAGACATGTTTTAGATAGCGAGGTTCAGGAGTACGTTAACAATCATTTAAATGATGATGTACACAAACTCGCTATGTCTAAAAGTCCGTTTAAGGATGTTGATTCTAAAGCGCTTGCTAACCAGATTGCGGCAAAAAACAAATCGGTAAAAAAATTGCCTACCTGGTATAAAACGGATTCCATTTATTACCCTGCCCTACTTTCCATTGAGCAATGTTCATCGGAAACCACAGCAACATACAAATCAGCGTTAGCTATTGGCGACAGCTTAATAGATCTTACTGGAGGCTTTGGGGTAGATAGTTATTACTTTGCAAAAACCGTTAAAAGCTTAACACATTGCGAAATCAATGTGGATCTTTCTGAAATAGCTGCTCATAATGCAGTAATGTTGGGACAACTAAATATTAAATGCCTGGCTGTGGATGGTATTGCGCTACTGGAAAAAACCGATGAAATCTTTGATACGATTTACCTGGATCCTGCAAGAAGAAGTTCGGCAGGCAAAGTTTTTATGTTAAAAGACTGCACTCCGAATGTGGTTGAGCATCTGGAATTACTACTTTCCAAATCAAAACGCATCATTATTAAAACAGCACCGTTATTAGACATTACGGCTGGTTTAAAGGAGCTAAGCAATGTTTCTGAAGTTCATATTATAAGTGTAAAAAATGAGTGCAAAGAACTGTTATGGATTATTGACAGCGACAGATCTGCGCAGCAACCAAAAATAACAGCAGTTACCCTAAACGAATCTCAAAAGGAATTCTCCTTTTTTAAAGGTGAAGAAGAAACAGAGGTTGAATTGCTAAACGAAACTCCTTCTGGCTATCTGTATGAACCAGATACAGCACTGCTTAAAAGCGGAGCCTTTAACCTGATAGCTGCAAGGTTTCGGTTAAAAAAGCTACATCATCAAACACAGTTGTATGTTTCAGATCATTTGGATTCCTCCTTTCCAGGCAGAATTTTTAAGATCAACAGTCTCTTATCTTCCAGTGATCTTAAAAAAGAAAAGTCGCCGAGGGGAAATGTTATTGCCAGAAACTATCGGGATAAGGCGGAAAACCTGGTAAGGAAATACAAAATAAAGCCTGATCACAACAAGTTCTTTGTTTTTACACAAGGTGCTAATCATGATTATCTAATAATAGATGCCGAAATAATGCAGCACTATTAAATTTTAGGTTTAGTTATTTCAATAATTCGTTCTAAAAAAATGATCGATTTAATTTAGCTTTATGCTAACGAAATAATCATAACCAAATTTTTCCTGATCATGAACCAATTAACGCTCATTCTCTTATCTCTATTTATTTCAACTGCGGTTTTATCTCAGGATAAAAGCAAGATTAACGGCCTAATCTCTGAAGGGGTTAAACTCCATGACGCCGGTAAATTTGAAGAAGCTATCTTAAAATATAAAGAAGCATTACAATTAGATCCGGATAATTCTACCGCGAATTATGAAATTGCCTATACACTATTTAGCAATAAATCGGCTAAAGATGCCATCCCGTATCTGAATAAAATAATTGAAGAGAATCCGTCTAATTCAGGCAGTGCATACGACATGTTAGGAAGTATTTATGATACACAGGGGCAGAAAGATAAAGCCATTGAATATTATAAACGCGGCATAAAAGCGCAGCCAGAATATCAGGGCCTATATTATAATCTTGCCATAACCTATAGTAGCCTCGACAAAAATGAGGAGGCATTACAAAATGTAACCAAAGCTTTGCAGCTAAATCCAAAACACGCAAGTAGCCATCGCTTATACGCATTAATAAACATGGCCGAACCAAGTAAAAAAATTGCTGCACTTCTTAGCTACTGTAATTTCCTGATACTGGAAGCTACCACTCAACGCTCGACTAAAGCTTTTCAGGATGTTAAATCAATTCTCAATTCAGGGATTACCAAAACAACCGGAGTAAACAACATTACGATCAATCGTAATCCCAACGAAAAGGATCCCGACGTAGGTGCAGCAAGCCTGGCCATATCAATGGCTTCGCTGTCGCCAGGATTGGCTGGTTTGTCGGAAGCAGATCAACTAGAACTACAGCTTAAAACAATTTTTGGTATTACCGGGGAACTTTCTGAAAAGAAAAAAGAAAAGGATTTTTTCTGGTCTTTTTACGCTGATTATTTTTACAAACTATCTAAATCAGAATTTATGCCATTAATCGCGCGCATTATTAGCTTTACTTCCAATCAGGAAGAAAAGAGAAAATGGATAAAAGAACATGAACAGCTTTTAACGGATTATTCAGTTTGGGAATCTGCAACTCCGCGCAATTGATACCTTCAATAGCCTAATCAAAAAGAAAGCCCCGGAATACTTATATTCCGGGACCTCATCACCCTCACCCATCACCTTTAATTGTGGTAGATACTCCCTTAAAAAAGAATATTAACTATTCATTTTTAAGCATTTACGTAGTTAGGCGATAAATGGTTGCCGCCATGATGCGGAATTACTTTGAGATGACGAAAGCCTATTCAGCGGCTAATATTTTAATATCTTTTATCTCCAGTATTGATTTAGAATATCCTTTAAGAACACTATTAATCATAGCTTGTCCAACCTCTTTTAAAGTGCTTACCTGGCCTGGTATTAGCAAGCGGAGCAAAGGATATAATGATGCTATAACCTGATAAAGCCCTTTAACATTTACCTGACCTGGGGTAGGCTTCATGAAACCCGGACGAAAATTATATACATTTTTAAATGGCAACTTCATTAAAGCATTCTCAGTTTTACCTTTTACACGTGCCCACATCACTCTTCCTTTTCCGGAACTATCCGTGTGACTACCGGATATATGGCTGAAAACCATCCCAGCATTAAGAAGAACAAGTTTATTTGCCAGGTGCATCGTAGTGTCATAAGTAATGTAACTATATTCCGCTTCCTTCATCCCATTTGAACTTATGCCTGCGCAATAAAAACATGCATCATAACCAGTTAACTGATCTTGTATGCCATCAATATTGAAAAAATCTGGCACAATGCATTCTTTTAATTTGGGATGCTTCTGACCGCGATAAGGTTTACGTCCAATTGCAAGTACTTCTTTTACCTTCGGATGCGACAGGCATTCTAATAATACGCCTTCGCCTACCATACCGGTAGCTCCTGTAATGATCACTTTAATTTCCATTTATTCAGTTACTAATTTTAGTGCCCATACAAAGCTTAGGCCGGCTTGCATAAAATTACAATTCCAAACTAAAGCACAAGCATTCTTTGCGAACAATTTTAACATTCTTTAACATACTTTAACATTCCCAAATCCGCTAACTTTCAATGTTTTAGTTATTTTTACTATTAAGAAAATTACCCTCAAACTATGAACCACTATCAAAAAATTAACAATCTTGTAGGATTTCTGCTTTTTCTGATTGCAGGAGTGGTCTACTGGCTAACCATGGAACCAACCGTAAGCTTTTGGGATTGCGGAGAATTCATTTCCGCAGCCGATAAATTACAAGTAGGTCACCAGCCTGGCGCCCCTTTATTCCTGATGATAGGAAAGCTATTTTCTTTGTTAGCTGCAGGTGACGTAACAAAAATTGCTTACTGGATGAACTTCAGCTCAGTAATTTTTAGTGCCGCCACAGTTATGTTTCTTTATTGGACCATCACCCTGATTGCCAGTAAGCTATACAAACAGGAAAAAACTACCGCGGATGTGCTAACCGTTGTTGCTACAGGTGTAGTTGGTGCTTTGGCATTTACCTTTTCAGATACATTTTGGTTTTCGGCAGTTGAGGCCGAGGTATATTCACTTTCTATATTATTTACAGCCCTTGTATTTTGGGCAATTTTGAAATGGGAAAGTAAAACAGACGACCGCTGGCTGGTACTAATTGCATTTGTAATTGGATTATCTATTGGGGTCCATTTATTAAGTTTGTTGGCCATTCCAGCTGTAGTACTCGTTTATTATTTCAAAAAAACAACAAAGCCAACCACCTTTGGTATCATTAAAGCAATAGGTGTTGCAGGGCTTATATGGGTAATAGTTCAGTTCGTTATTATCCAATATTTTGTATTGCTTGCAGCAAGGTTCGATTTGTTCTTCGTAAACACACTGGGCTTTGGATTTGGATACGGCGCCATAACATTTATACTGCTTTTGGCGGCCAGTATTACCTACGCCATCTACTACTCAATTAAGCATAAAAAGTACAATCTTAACCTCAGCATGATCTGCCTAACATTTGTATTGTTTGGCTTTAGCTCTTACTTTTTAATCATTATAAGAGCAGATGCGAAGCCAAGCTTAAACCTTTCGAATCCTGATAATGCTTTTGCTTTATATGGTTATTTAGGACGTACAAATTACGGTCAAACGCCCCTTTTATACGGACAAACTTTTGATGCCAAACAAATTGACGGCAAAGAAACTTATACCAAATACAGAAAAGGAAAAGATAAATATGAGGTTTCAGGAAGAGGTATAGATGTGGAATATGACAAGAATTTATTGTTTCCAAGAACATATAGTGACAAACCAGATCACATAAACTTTTACAAGCAGTGGTTAAATCTTGCTGACGGAGAAACCCCTTCTTTTGCCCAAAATTTAAAGTTCTTTGCATCATACCAGGTAGGTTTTATGTACTGGCGCTACTTTTTCTGGAATTTTGTTGGTCGACAAAATGACAATCAGGGTCAGGGAGGCTATAGCGAAGGGAACTGGATAACCGGAATTAAATCGCTGGATGCTATACGATTGGGAAGCCAAACCAACCTGCCACCAAGTATTGTTGACAATGAAGGATTTAACAAATTTTACGGTTTACCCTTAATATTAGGTATTGCGGGTTTATTCTTTTTATACCGTAGAAACAGAAATGACACCCTGGTAATTACAACACTTTTCTTATTTACTGGTCTGGCTATTATTGTTTATTTAAATCAAGATCCCAGACAAGTAAGAGAAAGGGATTATGCTTATGTAGGTTCCTTTTATGCCTTCGCTATCTTTATTGGCTTCGGGGTATTTGCTATCAGGGAGTGGTTATCGCGCTTTAATGCGCCTAAATTGAGCCTTATGGTGGCTTCGTTGGTTGGCTTATTGGCCGCACCTGTAATTATGGGTGTTCAGGGTTGGGGCGACCATAACCGTTCTGGCAAAGCAACTGCCTTAGAGTGGGCAAAAAACTATCTTAACTCTTGTGCTCCGAACGCCATATTGTTTGTGACCGCGGATAACGATACGTTCCCTTTGTGGTATGCACAAGAGGTTGAGGGTATTCGTACCGACATACGGGTTGTAAATATTCAATATCTTTCTGATGATGCATATATCAATCAAATGAAATTGAAGCTGAATAAATCCGCAGCTCTGCCTATTACTATGCCAACAGAGAAGTATGTAAATGGTGTTAGAGATTATATTCGTTATTATGATTACGATTTAAAAGACAGTGTGGAGCTAAAAGATCTTTTAGCAGTATTGACTTCAGATAATAAGGAGGATAAACTTCCACTATCGGATGGAAGTTACGTGAATTTCTTGCCTAGCCAAAACTTCAAATTAACGGTAGACTCAGATCAATTGGTAAAAACGCATACCATTTCAGCTAAAGACAAAGACAAGGTTACACCTTTGATGGAGTGGAAATACAATAAAGATATCATGTACAAATATGATCTGGCTTTACTGGATATCATTGCAAACAACAATTGGGAAAGGCCAATATATTTTGAATCAAATGTATCTGAAGATACTTATGCAGGTTTAGGCAAATACCTATATCTTGAAGGATATGCGCTGCGTTTATTGCCTTTCAAAACTGATCCTAAGGATACACGCGATAAAATGGAGAAAACCAATAGCGATCCGATGTACGATAACCTAATGAATAAATTTGATTTTAAAAGCTTTAAAACTGCAAAATACATTGATCCGGAAAGCAGAAGAGTTGCCCAAAGTTCATGGAGTGTTTCGAACTCGCTTACTACAAACCTTTTCATGGAAGGAAAAACAGATAAGGCACGCAACATTTTAGTTAAAAGCGTTAAAGAGATTCCTCTTAAAAATTATTCAGTTGACGATACCATAAACAGGTATCAGACCATCCAAAATATGTATGCC